>DATEKE010000001.1:0-10278 GCA_035277605.1 Terriglobales bacterium
CGGTTTGCCGACCATCAGCTCATACCCTTCGCGCCGCATCGTTTCGATGAGGATCGATAGCTGCAACTCGCCGCGGCCCATTACCTTGAAGCTGTCGGTATTGGCAGTTTCCTCGACTCTGAGGCTTACGTTGGTAAGCAGTTCCTTTTCGAGACGCTCGCGCAGATTGCGCGAGGTGACGTACTGTCCTTCTCGCCCGGCGAATGGCGAAGTGTTCACCGTGAACTGCATGGCGATCGTCGGCTCGTCGATAACGATCGGTGGCAGCGGCGCAGGCGATTCAATTCCCGTAATGGTCTCGCCGATGGTGATACCTGTCACCCCGGCGACCGCAACGATGTCACCCAGTTCGGTTTTGTCGATATCGACGCGCTTGAGGCCGTTGAACGAGAACAACTTCGTGATCTTTACCTGCTGAATCGATCCGTCGCGCTTGGCAATGCCGACCTCTTCTCCGTTTTTCAGAGTGCCGTTGAACACACGTGCTATTGCGAGTCGTCCGAGATAGTCGCTGTAATCGAGGTTCGCTACCTGAATTTGTAGCGGGCCTTCAGCATCGCCTTTTGGCGCCGGAATGTGTTCCAGAATGGCATCGAACAACGGCTGCAGGTCGCGGCCGAGCTCCTCGGCGCTTGCCGATGCCGTTCCCAATTTGGCATTCGTATAGAGAACTGGAAATCCGAGCTGATCTTCCTTTGCATCGAGATCAATGAAGAGGTCATACACTTCGTTGAGCACTTCCTGCGCGCGAGCGTCGGGACGATCAATTTTGTTTATCACCAGTACCGGCGGCAGCCCAGCCTCGAGTGCTTTGCTCAGAACGTAGCGTGTTTGCGGGAGTGGCCCCTCGCTGGCATCGACCAGAAGCATCACCCCGTCCACCATCTTCAGAGCGCGTTCAACCTCGCCGCCGAAATCGCTATGACCGGGAGTGTCGACGATGTTGATCTTCACGTCGTGGTAAAAGATCGCGGTGTTCTTGGCAAGAATAGTGATGCCGCGCTCGCGTTCGAGCTCGTTCGAGTCCATCACGCGGTCGGCCACGACTTCGTTCGAGCGGAACGCGCCGCTCTGCCGAAGCATGGCATCGACCAGCGTGGTCTTGCCGTGATCGACGTGCGCGATGATCGCGATGTTACGAATAGAAGAATTCAAGAGACTTCCTTTTTACAGGGCTGGAGCTTTCAAAAGGTTGAGCTCAGGCATTGGAAAATGCTTGACGTTATCAGTCACGAGCGTATGGCCTTCGGTAATTGCAGTGGCGGCAATTAGCGCATCCGCAGTAGCCAGCGCCACTCCATGCTTCTTATATTCATGCTGAAGTGTGCCCGCCAATTCAGCCGCGTTCTGAGTTGTTTCGACATACACGATCGTGTCTAGCAAGTCGGCTTGTGCTTTCTTGATCTCACCAGGATTTGCAAATCCAGCGAATAGTTCGGCGACCACAATGCTGCAATACGCCAAAGGTGCATTTGTAGAAAGCCTTTGCAGGAACTCGAGGCGAGAACGCTTTGCCTTAAGTGCATCGATGATGATGTTCGTGTCAACCAGATACACTTAGTTCTTCTTCTTCCGCCCACTCTTGCGAGCGTCTTCGCTGTCTCTGCGCAAGCGACGAACCCAGCCTGCCGAATCGCTTTCCCACTCTTTCGGTCCTCCTTTAAAAGCGCAAGACTTGAGCTTCTCCAATGCCTTAACTTGCTTTTCCCTGATGAGCTTTTCTCGGACCGCATCACAGATAAATGTACTTCGACTACGTTCGGACACGAACGCGTCAACCTCGTCGGTTAGCTCCTTCGGCATTACTACGTGAACGCGCTCTGACATTGTGTAGTTAACTCTTATGTCCCACGACATATTAACACATAGTGGGCGATGAGATCGTCGTTGTTACGATAGCCGCATGCGCATCTCGGAGAAATCGAATGCCTTGCGTAGGAGTGCAGCCAAGCTTTTTCCGGGCGGCGTGAACTCCCCCGTGCGCGCGTTCCGCGCTGTGGGTGGTGACCCGCCGATTATTGTTCGGGCCAAGGGTAGTCGTATGTGGGACGCCGATGGCAACGAATACATCGATTATGTCGGTTCATGGGGACCGATGATTCTCGGCCATGCCGATCCTGAAGTAGTCGCAGCAGTAAAGCGCGCGGCGGAAAACGGGACCAGCTTCGGCGCCTCGACGGCGGCTGAAAGCGAGTTGGGCCACTTGGTTCGGGAAGCGTTTCCCTCAATCGAGATGATGCGTTTCGTCAGCTCCGGGACGGAAGCGGCGATGTCGGCGATTCGCCTGGCCCGCGCTTTTACCGGCCGTAAGTACATCGTGAAGTTCGAAGGCTGCTATCACGGACATGCAGATTCGCTCCTGGTGAAAGCCGGTTCAGGTGTTGCCACTCTTGGCATTCCAGGATCCGCAGGTGTGCTCGAAGAACAGGCGCGGTTCACGCTTGCTCTGCCGTTCAACTCAATTGAAGCAGCGGAACAGGCTTTTGCACGACACTCGGGTCAGATCGCGGCCGTGATCGTTGAACCAGTCGTCGGCAACATGGGTTGTGTACCGCCGCGACAAGGCTATCTTCAGAAGCTGCGCGAAATCACGACCGCAAACACCTCGCTTTTGATCTTCGACGAAGTCATCACAGGCTTTCGCGTCGCCTATGGCGGAGCTCAGGAGCTCTACGGAATTATTCCAGACCTTACCGTTTTGGGAAAGATCATCGGCGGTGGGCTTCCAGTGGGAGTGTATGGCGGACGCACCGAGATCATGCGCATGATCGCGCCCCTCGGTCCCGTGTATCAAGCGGGGACTCTTAGCGGCAATCCTTTGGCAATGTCGGCAGGCATTGCGACGCTCTGCCGCTTGAAGCGCGAGCGCAAACAGATTTACTCCGCGTTAGAAAAAAATTCTGATGATCTGGTGAAAAGAGTTGCTGAACAAGCCAAGCACCAGGTCGTTCCTGTCACAGTAAACCGCGTGGGATCGATGTTTACCTTGTTCTTTCAAGGCGGCGACGTCCAAAATTTCGATGAGGCTTCCCGGTCGGACACCAAGGCATTTGCGCAGTTCCATCGCGGGATGCTGGATCGCGGAGTTTATCTGCCGCCCTCACAGTTCGAAGCCGCGTTTCTCAGCGCGGCGCATTCGGACGACGATATTGACCGAACGATCACGGCAGTCCGCGAAATCTTTCAGGACTTCAGAAGTTAAACGGCAACTCGCGAGAAGCGGACTGCGGCGCGTTTACCAGTCCTTCGTAAAGCCTGTCCAGTAATCAAACGAATTGCACCTATCATCGTGTTCCGATTTGGAATAGAGGGTTACGTACGTAAGCGCGCGCATGCGTCCGAAGGTGCGCCGGTCGGGCGTGGAGGGAATCACGTTGCGCCAGGTTCCAGTGTTGATGTAGAAGCGATCTCCGGATTCGTCGCTCTTGATCAGGCAGACTTCAGGAGCATGTGTGTGTCCGGCTAACACGAGCCGAACCTTGTTGTTTTGGATCAACCCCTCGCGCATCGCATAGAGCTGAGGCTGATCTGGTTCGCCGCCCATCATGAAATGGGCGATCTTGCGTGCGGCTTCGCGGGCGGCGCGATTACGCCATCCACCCAGGTCGAGCAGACCGCGAGCGACCTCCAATTCTGCGGGCGCCCATGGCTTGGCTCTGCGACGAAGCCAATAACGGAAAAACTTGTTGTCGTGAATCTCTGATAGGAGCTCCTGAATAACTGGGACAATTTTTTCCCAGGCGTCTTCTGCCGAAAAATCACCGCTGGACGTATCGAGCATGTAATCGAGCAGTGCCGATTGCGGACGTACATCGTCGAACTGCAGCAGACGCAGATACAACGCGGTGAGCACTTCGTCTTTGAGAATTTGCTCATCGCCATACTTGCGGCGAAATAAATAAGGAAGGCGCACGGCGATATCAATGGTGATGAAGTCGCCGAAGTTCGCCTGCGAGTATCCAGCTTCATCCACCTCGAGAGGAATCGGGGAATTTTCGGGGACATCAATGGCAAAGTTATTGCTGTCGTACTCGTGACCGTGGCGGATCAGGGCGTCAGGTTCATCGAGCAGGCGGTAATGAGGAAACGGCTGGCTCACATCCACCCCAATCAGCTCCCCGATGCGGTTGCGAATCGCAGGCGAGGCGTTCGCGACGCGGTCATGATTTCCGGCAAGACAGGTGATCTTTACCGGACAGGGAAAGGCTTCGAAGGTATTGCTGTCACAATCGGGATCGCCGCTCCTGTATTTTTCTGAAGCCAGATCGCGAAACAATTCAAGCGTTTTCGCGACCGAAGGCTCCTCGGCAGTTGCGTTCAGGATGCCTAGCAGCTTTTGTTCCAATTCGGGAGAGGTTTCATCCAATGCTGTGTACGGCCGAACGTCATCCCGGAACCAAAGGGTTGTGCGATTAAAGTCGAACAGGTCGCCCGCAATGACCAGTTCGAATGATTTCGCCTTGCGCCGGCGAACTTCATTCGCCATGTGCGCTATGAAGCTCTGATATGCCTTCGGTTCGAGGTTCCGGCGGAAGATGATCTGTTTACCGTTTCCGGAGATTACGTCCGAAGCTTCTTCTTCGAGGTGGAGATCGGATATAACGGCGATCATCTTGTGTTTCCTTACAAACCACACCTGCCAAGGGCGGTTTGGGATTCATGTATTCGCCACCGAAGGTGACGCAAGCACCGTGTATTCAACCGTCGAAGGGTGCCGCCCCTACGGGGCTCGTTTGTTTCGCACTCCTACCCAGCACTTACGTGCTGGGCTATCCATATGTCGCGCCTACGGCGCTTTGGGCTTCGCTTCGCTCGCGTCCTTCTCCGCTGCCACGCTTATCCTTCTTCTGGTCTCGTTCAGATCTTCCACTCGTTGCTCAATTAGTCCTGAATGTGAAGCCCACCGCTGTCACATACCTCTATTTTTTCAGTTTGTGCATGTACTCGGCTTCCGATTTGCGAATGTAGTTAGCATCGAGTGCGAGCACATCAACAGTATCGCGTGCACGCAGTTTGTCGAAACCGAGGCGCGCTGCAACCTCGGTGCTGCAGTACTGGATCAGGTCTGACTTAGGAAACTTGGATGCCACACTCGCTTCCGCCGCAACGACTCGTAAAGTGCGTGAGCTGGCGATAGCTGCAGCTTCAGCCGCTGTAAGCAGAGACTCTTCTCGTTTACCGTTGGTCTGGGTGGCTACATACAACTCGCCGCGACCGGCGTCGAGTACCGCCATTGCGGAATCCGGGTCTGCGGCGGCCGCGAGCAGAATCTCCAATGAAGTCACAGTTGCGATCGGAATACCAAGAACTTCCGCAAGCGCTTTGACGGCGGTAAGTCCAACGCGCAATCCGGTGAACGATCCGGGGCCGGTGACGGCTACCAACCCATCCAACTGTTTTGCGTTGTAGCCATGTCTGGCGAGAAGCTCGGCGATTTGCGGGATCAGTTCCGCTGAAAATGTCCCACCTTGAATGGGAGTTGATTCGATGATCTCGATGTCATTGTCGGCGCGAGCAAGGGTTATGCCGCCTTGACGGCCGGAAGTATCGATGGCGAGTAGCAGCATCAGACGGCGGAGATTGGGTCCTGGCAGAGTTCGAGCAGCACGCCTCCCGTCGCGGATGGGTGAACGAAAACATATAAGTGGCCGCCAGCGCCGACTTTGATTTCATCGGAGATCAGGCGCACGCCTTTGCGTTTCAGCTCCTCGAAAGTCGCTGAGATGTCGTTCACATGGATGGCGACATGATGCAGGCCTTCGCCGCGCTTGGCAATAAATTTTGCGATTACCGAATCATCGGAAGTAGCCTCAAGAAGCTCGAACCGGGTTTCTCCAACAGGAACCATAGCTGCGCGTACTTTCTCGTGCTCGACCACTTCTTCTCCGACAACTCTCATGCCGAGCTGCTCATAAAACTTCCGCGCCTGCGCGATACTCTTCACAGCGATGCCAAGATGGTCCACGTTAAACATGCTTCTCTCCCGCATGCGCGCCGAAGCTGCTCACCAGCTCTTCGACCAGTGAGTAAGGATCGCGGCGGTGCTCGGCAATCTCTCGCGCGTAGTCATTCAGATGCTCCGGGTCGAGCCGCTCTTGCATGATGCGATCAAGCAGAACTTTTCGCAGCATCTCGATCAGCCGTTCGCGCCAGTTGCTTACTTTCTTGCGCAACACGAGATCTTTCTTTTCAAGATACTCGCGGTAGCTGGCGATCGTCTTGAGCAGATCGGGAATGCCGGCTCCATCGGTTGCAACGGTTTTAACGATAGGAGGAGTCCAGGCATCGCGCCGGATGGCCAGCGTCTGCATGGCGCGAATTTCACGTTCAACGCGATCCGCCCCCTCGCGGTCGCTCTTGTTGATGACGAAGACATCCGCGATTTCCATGATGCCGGCTTTGATCGTCTGCACGTCGTCTCCCATCCCGGGAACGAGAATTACGACCGTGATGTCGGCAAGACGCACGATGTCAATTTCATCCTGGCCAACTCCGACGGTCTCAACCAGAACAACATCTTTGCCCGCCGCGTCGAGCAGCGTGGCCACATCGGCGGTTGCTGGGGCAAGTCCCCCAAGAAATCCTCTAGTCGCCATGCTGCGAATGTAAATTCCCGTATCGGCATGGTGTGCCTGCATACGAATGCGGTCGCCCAGAATCGCCCCGCCGGTGTAAGGACTCGTAGGATCTACGGCGATGATCCCAATTGTCTTCTCCTGCTTGCGATATTCGCGCGCCAGTTGATCCACGAGCGTACTTTTGCCGGAGCCGGGTGAGCCGGTGAGTCCGATCACCGTCGCATTGCCGCTGTAGGCAAACAAGGCCTTCATCAATCGAACCGCTTGCACAGAGTCGTCTTCGATTGCAGTAATGGCGCGAGCGAGAGCGCGGACATCGCCGGCTCGGATACGCTCAACAAAAGAATCCAGCGATGATGCGGGTGTCTTTTCGGTATCGGCAGGAACAGGCATCGCGAACAGGACAGTGTATAGGAGAGGCTTAGAAGCTCAGGAGCTTAGAAGCTAAGCAGCTCAGTAGCTCTTCAACAACTGCCGCGCAATTACCAGCCTCTGAATCTCGCTGGTGCCTTCGCCAATAGTGCAGAGTTTTACGTCGCGATAGTACTTTTCCGCAGGATAGTCTTTGATGAAGCCATAACCACCGTGTATCTGCACGCCCTCATTCGCGCAGCGAACCGCGACCTCGCTCGCGTAGAGCTTCGCCATCGACGACTCTTGCGTAGTTTTGAGCCCGGCATCTTTCATCGAAGCGGCCCGGAGTGTGAGCAAACGGGCGGCGTCGATTTCTGTAGCCATGTCAGTGAGCTTCCATTGGATCGCCTGAAAATCACTGATTGCTCGACCAAATTGCTTGCGTTCTTTTGAATATTTGAGCGCAGCCTCGAATGCCCCTTGTGCGATTCCGAGCGAGAGCGCCGCGATCGAAATGCGGCCGCCATCGAGAACGCGCATCGCATCGATAAAACCGTCACCCTCTTTGCCGACGAGGTTCTCCGCCGGAATCACGCAATCTTCAAAAATCAATTCTGCTGTGTCACTGGCGCGCAGGCCGAGCTTGTTCTCCTTCTTCCCTGGACGAAAGCCTTTCGTGTCTTTATCGACAACGAACGCCGATAGTCCGTGAGTACCCGTCGTCTTATCCGTTACGGCGATGATTACGGCAACATCGGCGTAATGGCCGTTCGTGATGAATGTCTTCGTGCCGTTCAGCACCCAGTTCCGACCGCGACGAACGGCGGTCATGCGTGCGCTGCCGGCGTCGGAGCCCGAGCCCGGCTCGGTCAGTCCCCAGCAGCCAATGAATTCTCCCGATGCCAATTTGGGAAGGTACTTGCGCTTCTGCTCCTCGTTCCCTGCGACGTAGATATGATTCGAACAGAGAGAATTGTGGGCGGCGACGATGATGCCTACCGATCCGTCCACACGCGAGAGCTCTTCGATGCCAATCACGTAGTCCACGTACCCCAGACCGGCCCCACCATATTCGGGTGGGAAGACTACGCCCATCAATCCCATTTTCCCGAGCTGCTTAATAACCGCGAGCGGAAACTCAGATTTCTCATCCCACTCCATCACGTGCGGACGAATCTCCGATTCGGCGAACTCCCGCACTGAGCGCTTGAGCTGCTCCTGCTCTTCTGTGAACTGAAAATCCATGGATACCTAACTGTGTCCCAAAAGTGTATTCAGGGACAAAACAAGTGAGCATATCACGCAGGAATCGCGCCTTTTCGCGGTGGTCCCAGGAAGTAACCGGCCTCTCATGCGGCCTTGGCCTACAATGTTAGTAACGAAGTAATCAACGTGAAAACCAGCGTTTTTGAGATTTTTAAGATCGGGATTGGGCCATCCAGTTCGCATACCGTTGGCCCCATGCGAGCGGCCAGAGACTTTGTGGCGCGCATCTTTTCCAGCGGCCGCCTTCCAGAGGCAGCGCGCCTGAGCACCGAGCTTTTCGGCTCGCTTGCGCTGACTGGACGCGGCCACGCGACCGATCGCGCGGTGATCCTCGGATTGCTCGGTGAAGCGCCTGATCAGGTTGATCCCGAAAAGATCGATTTGCTGGTAGCTGAAGTCCGAGACACCCGAAAGCTGTGCCTGCTGCATCGGCAGGCGATCGATTTCGATGAGCCACGCGATCTCGTATTCCGCACGACGGAGACGCTCCCCGGACACTCTAACGGAATGCGATTCACGGCATTTGCCGCTCATGGCAGTGTTGTCGACACGCAAATTTATTACTCGGTCGGTGGCGGTTTTATCAGCAAAGAAGGCGAAGGCGATCACTCGTCTTCCTCTTCGGCAAAGAAAGAGGTTCCATTCCCGTTTTCCAGCGCAGCCGACCTTCTGCGCATCGGCGATGAGACCGAGTTATCGGTTTGGGAGATAGCGCTCGAGAACGAAAAGGCCTGGCGACCGGAATCGGAAATTCGCGAACGACTGAGTCAGATCCATCTCACGATGGAGGCATGCATCGATCGCGGACTTCGAACCGAAGGAATTCTCCCCGGCGGCCTAAAAGTGCGGAGGCGCGCACCACGTCTGTTTCAGAAGCTCAGCGGACGTCCCAGTGCTGATCCGCTCGCGCCTATGGACTGGGTAAACGCGTTTGCGATGGCCGTGAATGAAGAAAACGCCGCCGGCGGTCGCGTCGTCACCGCGCCAACGAATGGAGCGGCCGGAATCATTCCCGCGGTCGCTCGCTATCATCTGCTATTCACGCCGGGCGCTCAGTCTGAAGACATTTTTCGATATCTGCTCACGGCCGGTGCAATCGGCATTCTGTACAAGGAAAATGCCTCCATATCGGGGGCGGAAGTCGGCTGTCAGGGTGAGGTCGGCGTTGCCTGCTCTATGGCCGCAGGCGGACTCGTTGCTGCACTCGGCGGAACAAATCGTCAAGTGGAGTACGCAGCCGAAATCGGCATGGAACACAACCTCGGAATGACTTGCGATCCAATCGGTGGGCTCGTCCAGATCCCCTGCATCGAGCGAAATGCCATGGGATCCGTGAAAGCCATCAATGCGGCTCGTATGTCGATGAGCGAGACTGGAGAACACAAAGTTTCACTCGACCAGGTGATCGAAACCATGTACCGCACCGGTCAGGACATGCAATCGCGCTATAAGGAAACGTCTCTTGGCGGACTCGCGCTAAACATCATCGAGTGTTAATGTTTAGGCCCACTCTTGGGCACCCGGAGCTTCAAAACAACTTCGCCTCCGCGTAGATCAACTTTCCATCGATCAATCGGGCTTCGGGCATCAGTTTGTGCGGACGTGCGGGCTTCTCGTTGTCGATGTGCAGAACCTCGTGGCCGTGTGCTTTGAGATAGTCGGATACGAGCATGCGATGACAACGGAAATACACGCGTTCGGCGCACATGATGGCCGGCGGACCATTCTCTGCGAGGCGCAGCAACTCCTCGATCCCATTCTGAAACTCTTCTGTGAGCATGTAATCCGCATAGTTGCGGAAGGAATCATTGCGCAGTCCGGTATTGGGTGATTCCTTGCCTTGACGCTTGCGTCGGCCCCCCAGGGCGGGCATCCAGGCGTAGGCGATTCCTGATTGGGGAAAAGCTTTCTCAAGAGATTCGCGATTGAAGTACGGCAGACGCCGTGACATGGGAAAAGCGCGGATGTCGACGAGCGTCTTGACTCGATGTGCCTGAAGCGCAGAGATCAATTCGGATAGTTCTCTAGTCGAGTGCCCGATCGTGTAGACGATTGCCACCGAATGCTACTCTGCAGAATC
>DATEKE010000002.1:0-3133 GCA_035277605.1 Terriglobales bacterium
AGCGCTCATCGAAGCCGCGCAGCACTTCATCTCCACCTTGCAGCAATCCGCCAGCGCGTATATTCGCGACCGGGCAGTCGATCTTCAGGAGATTTGCCTGCGCGTCCTCGAAGAGCTATATGGTCCGCGCTTCACTGCTCCAGCGCTGCAATTGAGCGAACCCAGTGTCCTGGTCGCCGAAACCCTCGCGCCGCAGCAGTTGCTGAGCTTCGAGTCTCGCTGGTTGCAAGGCATCGTTTTGGAGTACGCCGGAACCACTTCGCACACGGTGATTCTCGCGCGTTCTCTGGGAATTCCTACCGTCGTGGGCGTGAAAGATGCGCCTGTGCTTTTTTCGCAGGAGCACGATGTAGTAGTGGACGCGAACCGGGGCCTGGTGATTCCCAACGGAACGGCTCCAATTCAGCGTTTTTACAATCGGGAACGCCGTGTGCAACAGGCGCGCCAGAACGTGCTCGTACGCGGCGGTTACGGACAGGCGACCACGCGCGATGGTCAGCGGCTCGAGGTCTCGGCCAATGTTTCATCCGGAGAAGAAGCTATCCTCGCCTTCGCAAATGGCGCCGAGTCCATCGGACTCTTCCGCACGGAAATGCTTTTTATCGGCAGGACAGAGGCGCCGAATGAGGAAGAGCAATTCTCGATTTATCGCGAGGTTGCGCGCTCCGCCGGCAAACGGCCCGTCATCATCCGCACCATCGATATTGGCGGCGATAAGCCGGTTCCACACTTGAATCTTCCACTTGAATCGAATCCCTATTTGGGATTCCGTGGGATGCGCATCTACCAGGAGCACCGAGAACTTTTTCGCGCGCAACTCCGCGCGCTATTGCGAGCTTCGGCTTTTGGCCGCATCCAGATCATGGCGCCGATGGTTTCGACCATCGAGGAAGTGCTTTGGCTCAAGGCGCAGGTTGCCGAATTGAAACAGGAGCTGACCGAAGCAGGATCCCAATTCGATCGGAACATTCCCCTGGGAATCATGATTGAGGTGCCCTCGATCGCCTTCATCCTCGACCAACTATGCGCTGAGCTTGACTTCTTCAGCATCGGAACCAACGACCTGAATCAATACTTCCTCGCTGTCGATCGCGACAATGCGAAAGTGGCAGGGCTTTCGCGCGTCTACCACCCCAGCTTTTTGCGCTTTTTGCGGCACATCGTCGACGGAGTTCACGAACACGGCAAATGGGTCGGAATGTGCGGCGAAATGGCAGGCGATCCCGCGAACCTGCCGATCCTGATTGGACTGGGGCTCGACGAGATCAGCGCAGCGGCGCCGCAGATTCCCATATTGAAACAGAAGATCGCGCAACTCTCGGCCGCCGAATGCCGGCTCATTCTCGATCGCATGACCAGCGCAGCGCAGGTGAAAGACGTTGAAGTATTGCTGGAGCACGCTCACTCACAATCAGTCGAGCAACCATTACTCTCGACTGAACTCGTAATCGTTGGCTCTGACAGCGAGACCAAAGAAGAAGCCATTCGTGAACTGGTCGATGCCCTATACATGGCGGGACGCACGCAGGATCCCGATCGCCTGGAGGAGATTGTCTGGCAGCGCGAGAGTGCTTACTCCACCGGCCTGGGCCATGGCTTTGCGATTCCGCATTGCCGCAGCGACGCCATTAATGCGAACTCGGTTGCGGTCTTGAAACTGAGCAAGCCGGTAGAATGGGCAGCGCTCGACGGCAAGCCTGTGAGCATGGTGATCCTTCTTGCAGTGCGCGAGTCGGATGCGAATAACAGTCACATGCAGGTGCTGGCGAAGTTGGCAAGACGGCTGATGAACGAATCATTTCGACAGGAGTTTGGAAGTTTAGAGCGACCGACGGAGATCATGGCGTTCTTGTCGCGTGAACTGGAACTGTGAGCCGAGCTTAGCAAGGGCAGTACCGTCCGCGGTAGCGGATGGGTTCATCAGATTTCCAAAGAAAGTACCCATCCCGGCAAGCCGGGACGGTACCGACCGATCTCAAATTTGGCATTCAAAAATATGGAGAAGCGACTAATGCAGACGATACAACGGCGGTTCATGCTGTTGTTCTTGTCAGTAACTCTTTGCTTTGGCGTGGCGTTCGCGCAAACCGCCAGCAAATCACCTTCCGCTCAGAATCAAAAGAAATCCGCGTCCGCTGCTGCGCCGCAAGTGAAACCATTGCCGGCTGCGGCTCCGATCGACCTGAGCAAGCAGCCGACGCTATACGTCGTAGGCTATGCGCACCTAGATACCGAGTGGCGCTGGCAGTATCCGCAGACGATCGACGAGTATCTCAGCAAGACTCTGCGGAATAACTTCTATCTTTCGGACACATATCCCCACTACATCTTCAACTTCACCGGCGCGAACCGCTATCGCCTGATGAAAGAGTATTACCCGGACGGCTTCGAGAACCTGAAGAAGTATGTTGCCGCGGGCCGCTGGTTCCCGGCCGGCTCTTCGATGGAAGAGGGCGACGTGAACTCGCCTAATGCGGAGTCGATCTTCCGCCAGATCCTTTATGGGAATAACTTTTTCCGACGCGAGTTCGGCGAGGCCAGCAACGAGTACATGCTGCCCGATTGCTTCGGTTTCCCGGCATCGCTGCCCAGCATTCTGCATCACGCCGGAATCAAAGGATTCTCGACGCAGAAGCTCTCCGCCGCGTGGCAGCCGGCGCCGCACGTCGGCGGTCCCGATTCTCCCGAGAAGACTCCAGAAGGCATTCCGTTTAACGTCGGCATTTGGGAAGGCACTGACGGCAGCACCGTCATTGCCGCGCTCAATCCTCTGAGCTACGGTAGCCAGGTCACGTACGATCTCAGCAAGACTCCGCCTCCTCCACCTCCACCCGATCCCAATTTGACAGAGCGGCAAAATGCGTTCCGCACGCGTCCGCAGGAAGACTGGGTGAAACGCATTCAGATCAACGGCGATCTTACTGGCATAAAAGCTGACTACCACTACGTCGGCACCGGTGACATCGGTGGTGCGCCGAATGAGTATTCGGTGAAGCTGATGGAGGGAATTGTCACCAAATCGAAGGCGGTGATCCCCACTCCGCCGGCGAATCCGCGCGAGTGGGAAGCCGAGCAGGAGCCGGGTAAAGCCGAATCTCAACCCGTGCAGGTTGGTGATGGTCCGATCCACGTT
>DATEKE010000003.1:0-4351 GCA_035277605.1 Terriglobales bacterium
TTCAGCTGCAATCCTTGCTTCAATTCTGCAAGGCATGATCTATTCGCAACTTGTTTCCCACGTTCCTCTCAGCGAGATCGCGTCTGCCGTGAATCGCTTCCTCTGTGTGAAGAAGCTGGGAGAGAAGTACGCAACCTGTAACGTCCTCAAAGTGAAGCCGAATGGAGAATGCGAATTTCTCAATTGCGGACACGTCCCAGCCGTTCGCGTTGCCAATGGCAAGATCCTCCGTCCAAGCGAAGGTAATCTGCCTCTTGGACTAATCCCCACTGCTGAATTTGAGACCTACACTTTCAGGCTGGAACCTGGGGATCGCATCGTGCTCGTGAGCGACGGCGTCAACGAAGCGCAAAATCGCGAAGGTGAATTTTTTGGCGACGAACGACTCGAAGCTACAGTATTGGACGGTAAAGACCTCTTCGCAGCTGTCAGCGACTTCGCCCAGGGCGCCCCGCCTTCTGACGATTGCACGACCGTAGAACTCGAATACCTCAGGGATTAGAGGCAAAACGCGAAGCCGCACTCGAAGTCACTCAAACTCGATCTTGTCGCCCAGCACGACCGAGTGCTTCAGGAACGTGCTGTCATTGTGATGAGGAAAGTCGCTGCGGAAGTGCGCTCCACGACTCTCTTCTCTGGCCAGTGCCGAGCGTGCAATAAGCCCTCCCACCGTTAGAAGGTTCCGGGTCTCGATAGACTGGCGGTCTGTTCCCTCGCCCACTGACTTTTCCCAATCTGGAATCTCCTCCCGAAGCCTTTCCAGGCCTACTCGGCTACGGACGACTCCGGCATGCCCCCACATCGACTCGCGAAGCCGCCTGGCAACCGCACCAGCGTCCCCGGAGCTCTGATCGTGCGAAGGACCGCAGGGCGTACCTGTACTAATGGCGCCTTCTTCGCGCATTGCCTCGGCAACGCGAGCGCCAAAAACTAATCCCTCCAGCAGGGAATTACTGGCGAGGCGATTGGCGCCATGCACTCCGGTGCAAGCGGTCTCTCCAGCTGCATACAAGCCGGATACTGAGGTTCTGCCGTGCAGATCAGTCCTGATTCCACCCATTAAGTAATGCGCGGCCGGGCGCACAGGAATGAGATCGCGAGTGATATCGATTCCATACTGCTGACAGGTTGCATAAATTCGCGGAAAGCGCGCGCGCAAAATCGCCGCATCCAGATGACGCATGTCGAGATAAGCAGTTGCTCGCGGATCGTTGCTTGCAGCAATCTCTTGCACAATCGCACGCGCAACTACATCACGGGGAGCGAGCTCCGCCCTTGCGTGATATCGCGGCATGAAGCGCACGCGTGCCGGATTCAGGAGCAGAGCACCTTCGCCACGTAGGGCTTCCGAAAGAAGAAATCGCGGGGCTCCAGGCAGCGAAAGCGCCGTTGGATGAAATTGAAAAAATTCCATGTCACTGATTGCAGCTCCGGCACGATAGGCCATGGAAATTCCATCGCCGGTGGCGACTGAGGGATTGGTTGTGTCGGAATAAACCTGTCCTGCCCCGCCGGTTGCAAGCAACACGGCCCGCGCTTGCACGCTGGTTCGAGTTCCGTCTGGGGAAAGCAGAAACACGCCGGTCACATGACGAGCGGCAACACACAAATCGGCGGTGAATTCGAATTCAGTGAAGGAAATGTTCGGAATAGTGCGTGCGCGGGCGATGAGCGCGCGCCCGATCTCGCGTCCAGTCGAATCCCCATGCGCATGCAGGATTCGCGAGCGGCTGTGCGCGCCTTCGCGCGTAAAGCTTAGCCTTCTACCGCTGCGGTCGAATTCAGTGCCCCAGTCGATAAGTTCCTGGATGCGGCGAGGTCCTTCTTCGACGAGCACGCGCGCAGCTTCGAAATTCACGAGTCCATCGCCGGCGTCGATCGTGTCTTGCAGGTGAAGGGCAACTTCATCGTCGTCACTGAGAGCTACGGCGATTCCGCCCTGCGCGTATTGCGTGTTGCTTTCGGTGACTTCCTGTTTGGTTACGACGAGCACGCGCCCAACGTCGGCGAGACCGATAGCAGCGCGCAATCCGGCGATTCCGCCTCCGACCACGATGAAGTCTGTCTCGGATGGAAGCGATGCCATAAGAGGAAACTTCGATGGTAGCACGCGCAATCTACTCGCCCACTCGCTCGATCCACGTGGCGCACAATCGCGCAAGAACGCGTGGGATATGATGAAAAGCTTGTGAAGAAGATCACTGTAAAAACTAAGGCCGCTTCTTATCCAGTACTGGTCGAGCGAGGCATTCTCAAGCGAGCAGGTAAAACCATCGCCAAGCTGCTCCCGAGTAAGAAGTCACGATGCTTCGTGGTCACTGTCGAGCCCGTTTGGAGACTCTGGGGAGAAACATTGCAGAAGAGTCTTACTGACGCAAAAATCGATCATTCGGTGCTGCAGATGCCCGATGGGGAGCGCAATAAGAGCGTTACGACAGTTGAGCAACTGGCGGAGCGCATGGCCGCAAAAGGAGCTGCCCGCAACGCTGTGGTGATCGCATTCGGCGGAGGCGTTGTCGGCGACCTGGCTGGATTGCTGGCTTCGGTTTACATGCGCGGCGTCGAATTCGTCCAGATTCCCACGACGTTGTTGGCGCAGGTCGATGCCGCTATTGGAGGGAAAACTGGCGTCAATCTACGCTCTGGAAAGAATCTGTTCGGAACGTTTCATCACCCCCTGACAGTCATTTCCGATCCCGAAGTGCTTTCAACCCTCCCAGATCGGGAATTTCGAGCAGGCTTGTTCGAAGTGATCAAATCGGGAGTGATTCGAGATCGCAAACTGTTCGAGATTACCGAAAAAGATCGCGAGAAGCTGCTGGCACGCGATCCGGCAATCCTCGAACGAGTGATTCACGATTGCGCGCGCATAAAAGCCGAGGTGGTGGGAGCCGACGAAAAGGAATCCAACCTGCGCCGTATTCTCAACTTCGGTCACACGGTTGGTCACGCGCTGGAGGCTGACACCGGATATCGCCACTTCCTCCATGGCGAAGCAGTCGGGTGGGGCATGGCCGCTGCCGCAATGATCGGCACTGCCGTGCACAAGACCTCTCCCGAATTGGCACAACGGATTGTCTCGTGCGTGCTCGCCTACTCGCCGCTTCCGGAAGTGAACAGTCGCCCTGAAGAGATCGTGCGCCGGACGCGCGGAGACAAGAAGACACTGGACGGCAAAGTGAACTTCATTCTGGCCACCGACATCGGCAAGGTCATCATTTCCAATCGCGTGCCCGACGAAGTCGTCGCGCATGCCGTAGAACAGTTGCACGTTTTGTCCCGCAGCTAATGTCCGCGACCGTGAGAGATCAAGGGGAGCACGTCACCGGCGCCTCTCCCGCAGGCGCAGCGGACGAACGCGCGGCAGCGCACGCTGTGCAGCAGATGTTCGACGAGATCTCGCCTCGCTATGACCTCCTCAACCACGTGCTCTCCATGAATGTGGACCGGCTTTGGTGGTGGCGTGCAGCGCGTACGTTTCGGTCAGCATTGCGGAAGCCGGGTGCCAGCGCTGTGGACCTGTGCTGCGGTACCGGCGACATGGCTCGAGCGCTGCGTAAACAGGCTCCGAGAGCGAGGATCGCCGGGCTCGACTTTTCGCGTGGCATGTTGACGCGGGGTAGAGCGAAATTTGTACAGCAGAGGATCGCTCCGGTGGAAGGAGATGCTTTGCATCTACCTTTTCCAGATCAGACCTTTGATGTTGTCGTTTCCGCATTCGGCTTTCGCAATCTCGCCAACTATGACGCGGGCCTACGCGAGATTTATCGCGTATTGCGTCCGGATGGACAAGTGGGAATTCTGGATTTCAGCGAACCCGGCGGCGTGCTCGGCAGGCTGTACGGTTTTTATTTCCGCAATGTCCTTCCCAAAATTGGGACTTTTATTTCTGGTGTGCCTGGACCGTACTCGTATTTGCCTGCTTCGGTGTCACGATTCCCCTCACCGGCAGAGATGATCGAGCGCATGGAAGGGGTCGGTTATGCGAACGCGGGCTGGCAGCCCTATACGTTCGGCATCGCAGGCCTGTATCGGGCGACGAAGAGAATGGTCGAGGCGAAATCGCCGCAGAATTCGTAAAGAAGTGGAGATCGCCTTCACAGTCCCACTTCGATCCTCGATCGCGGATCGAGATAATCGCGTAGGGCATCGCCGATGAAGTTGAACGAAAGTACGGCTAGCATAACGGCGGCAGCAGGGAAGAGCACCAGATGCGGTGCGTCGAATAGATGTGAACGGCCGTCGTTGAGCATCGATCCCCAGCTTGCGGTTGGCGGAGGAACTCCGAGACCGAGAAAGCTCATGGTGGCTTCGGCGAGAACGGCTCCGGCCATGCCAATCGCCGCTTGTA
>DATEKE010000004.1:0-3746 GCA_035277605.1 Terriglobales bacterium
CGGTGGTGTTTGCTGTAGTCCCTGCGCCTGTACTGGTGCTGCTGCCGCCGATGCCGGAGCCTGCCGAGCCCGCTGTTTGCGCGCCTGCCCAGGCAAAGGCCGCCAGCATGGTTGGAGCTAGAAGCCATGTTCGTTTCATGCTTGATCCCTCTGCATTTTGAATTCGGCATCTCTGCCGTGTGATAGAAAAGTTCTATTCTTTGGTTCGATTCCCCGCGTTTCGCGCACGATGCTTCCGGGCGATCTCACAGCAGCAGCCTGCGTCAGAGCTGCGTCGCGCCAGTGAAAACTCTGGGCCGAGACAAACACTGCGCTTCTCTCTTCATCAGAGATGTTGTGTTTACCATTGGCCTTTCAGGTTGGCCGTATCGCTGCGCTGCTCTCTTCGACGTGGTGCTCTGTGCCACTTTTTTCTTTGCCCAATCTGGACCGACCGCTACTCCAACTCAACAGCCCAAGACGTCACCCCA
Organism: Terriglobales bacterium; assembly: GCA_035277605.1. Lineage (GTDB taxonomy): Bacteria > Acidobacteriota > Terriglobia > Terriglobales > Acidobacteriaceae > Gp1-AA112. Next base: position 471 of record DATEKE010000004.1, read on the forward strand.
GGTTCAGGAGATCCTGCCCTCGTACGAAGGCCAACAGGTCTCTTCCGTAGAGCTCGCCGGCCATCCCGAAATGGATATGGGACCGTTCCTGCCGCTGCTCGTGCAAAAGCAGGACGAGCCGTTCTCGAAGGAAAAGGTCGATGCCACAGTCGCCGCCATCAAGAGCACGCATCGCTTCGACAACGTTCAGGTGCAGGTGCGGCCAGAGCCGGAAGGCATTCGCGTGCTGTTCATCCTCGAGCCGGCCGTGTACTTCGGAATCTATGAATTTCCAGGAGCGCAACGCGTGTTTCCCTATGCGCGATTGCTGCAGATTTCCGACTACCCGCCACGCGGACCGTATACGCCTGTCGATGTCGTCAACGCGCAGCACGCGCTCCAACGCTTCCTGCAAAGAGAAGGCTACTTCCGAGCGCAGATTAAGCCGCGCATTGAGACCGACAAAACTCACGGTCTGGCAAACGTTTATTTCGACACGACACTGGGAAAGAAGGCGAAGTTCGGGACGGTCACTCTGAAAGGAGCGACCCCGGAAGATGACGCCAAGCTGAAAGGTGCGATCCATTCCTTGTGGTCGCGGCTATGGAACCGAGCGATTCGTCCTGGCAAGACCTATTCGCTGAAGACGCTGCAGAACGCGACCAACTACATGCAGACCAAGCTGATGAAAGACGATCACCTCGATGCGAAGGTGAAGCTGATCTCAGCCAACTACAATCCGAGCACCAACCGCGCCGATCTGACATTCAATGTGCAGGCCGGGCCGTTCTATCACGTGAAGGTCCAGGGTGCGCACGTTTGGAGCTGGACCAAAAAGAACCTTCTGCCTGTCTACCAGGAAGTAGGAATCGATCCCGAGATCATCCAGGAAGGACGCACGAATCTCGTCTCGTACTTCCAGTCGAAGGGCTACTTTGACGCCAAGGTCAACGTCAACACGCAGCAGCAGGCGAACGGTGAAACCATTGTTTACGCCATCCAAAAGGGACCGCGGCACAAGGTTGCCGATGTAGATATCGCCGGCAACACAACGATTGATGAAGATCAACTCGCACCACATTTGGCCGTAAAGAAAGCTCACTTCCTGTCGCACGGCAAATATAGCGAGAACCTGATCCATACCAGCGTAAAGAATCTGGAGCGCCTCTATCAGGCGGATGGCTTTAGCGACGTGAAGGTCACGCCGGAAGTGCATAACCAAAATGGGAATATCGACGTCACTTTCCGCGTGGTCGAGGGCGAACGCGACATCGTGCAGGCCATGCACGTTGAAGGCAACGACACCCAGCCGGTTTCGAACCTCGCGCCCAAAGGACTGAACCTCGGGACCGGCAAACCGTATTCACAAAAGCTGGTGCAGGAAGACCGGAACACGATGATGGCCTCGTATCTGAAACTCGGATACCTGAATGCCACGTTCCGGCAAACCGCTAAGCCGGTCGATAAAGACAAACATCACCTCGAAGTCACCTACCTGATCGAGGAAGGCCCCCAGGTGCGTACGGCGACGATCGTGACCCTCGGACGCGGCGAGACGCGGCAATCACTTATCAGTCGCGTGGCTCCCCTGTCGAAGGGAGCTCCGCTGCGCGAAGATCAGATGCTCGCGAATGAAAGCCAGCTCTACAACCTTGGCGTGTTCGACTGGGCCGAGATCGATCCTCGTCGGCGCATCACCACGCAAACGCAGGAAGACGTGCTGGTAAAAGTTCACGAAGCCAAGAAGAACGACCTGACCTACGGCTTCGGATTCGATGTGATCAATCGCGGCGGCAGCATTCCCAGCGGAACTGTGGCCGTACCTGGGCTTCCCGCGGTGGGACTAAGCAAGAACTTCAAGACCAGCCAGAAGACTTACTACGGACCGCGCGCGCTGGTCGAGTACACGCGCAAAGACCTCTGGGGACGCGCCGAGACTCTAAGCTTCACCGCTCTGGGCGCGCGACTCGATCAACGCGGGCAGATTACATTCACCGATCCGTACTTCAAGGGGACAAATTGGTCGGCGAGCGCAAACATCGGCGGCGAGCACGACGCGCAAAATCCCATCTTTACATCGGTAATCGGGAACTTCGGATTACAACTACAGCGCGCGCTCAACGAAGACAAAACCATGAACATGTTCCTGCGCTACAACTACTCGCAGACCGGCATCACCGATCTGGTCATTCCCGGATTGGTACCGCCGGAGGACATGCACGTTCGCCTTTCCACCCTCTCCGCCACGTTCGTTCGCGACACGCGCGATTTTCAGCTCGATGCCCACAAAGGCATCTACGAGACCTTTGAAGCCGATTTCAATCCGTCGGCGCTAGGTTCAAACTTCAATTTCGGACGCTTCCTCGCCCAGACCGCCTACTACAAGAAGATTCCGGACAACATCGTCTGGGCAAACAGTGTCCGCGTCGGGTTCGCAACTGCATTCAGCGGCCACGTACCACTAAGCCAATCGTTCTTCAGTGGCGGCGCGAATACGCTGCGTGGATTTCCCCTGAACGGCGCCGGCCCGCAACGCTACATTCCTGTTTGCTCGGTGGGCGAGACCAGCGGCTGCCCGCAAATTGCGGTTCCAAACGGCGGCAATCAACTTTTTCTAGTCAATTCGGAATTTCGCATCCCGGTTCCGCTCAAGCAGGGACTCGGCGTGGTTCCCTTCTATGACGGTGGAAATGTTTTCCGCACCATCGGATTCCATGGCCAATACACGAACACAGTTGGCCTTGGTTTCCGTTACGCCACTCCAGTGGGTCCGGTGCGTATCGACTTTGGCTACAACTTGAATGCTCCTCAAGGACTCAAACCATTCCAGTACTTCATCACGATCGGACAGGCATTCTGAGGAGCCTTGCGGTGGCGTGCCGCGACACGCGCGAGCACGTCTTTGAAAGCATTTAGGAGTTTAGGCTGTGAGCGCAGCACCGAATTTACCTCCGTATTACAACGAACCTCCTGAGGAGCCACGCCAGTTCGAAGAGCCAGCTCCACGTCGGCACGGACGATGGAAGAAAATCGTGGGCTGGGTAATTGGCATCATCCTTCTTCTGATCATTGCTGCGGGTGTCACGATTTATGTCCTGCTGCACAATGAATCATTCCATCAGTACGTACTGAAGAAAGCCGAGGCGCAAGTGGCTGCTGCGTTGGGATCGCAGGTCCATGCCAAGGACTTTGCTCTGCACTTTCACGGAATTTCACCAAGCCTCGATCTTTATAACGTCGTGGTAGACGGAGCGAATCCGTACCCGACTCCGCCGCTCCTCACCGTCGATCACATTC
>DATEKE010000005.1:0-25149 GCA_035277605.1 Terriglobales bacterium
GGCAAGCTAGCCCTGACAACGGCCGATCTCGTGGTGTTGAGCCTGCTGTCAGAACGCCCGATGCACGGCTACCAGGCGAATCTCGAATTAGAACGACGCGAGGTTCGCGACTGGGCGGGCATCTCGCGTCCGCAGGTGTATTACTCGCTGGAGAAACTGGAGCGTCTAGGCTTTCTGCGAGCCGCGCGTAACAAAGAGCCTGCAGCCGGACCGCAGCGCAGCGTTCTTGCGGTCACCGCAAGCGGTCGAGCAGCTCTCGCCGACGCGCTCGAGCGCGAGGATTGGACTATGCAGCGCGAGAAACCACCATTTCTTACCTGGATAGCTCTCTCCTGGTTGGCACGTCCCGGAGTTTTCAACAGGCAGATTCGGCGCCGCCGCGTATTTCTCAAATCGGAACTGAAGCGTGAACAAGATGTGCTCGATTCGGTGCTGCGTGAGGTTGGCCATTCCTATCACGAGGCGGTCTGGATGCTCAGGCTGACGATCAAGCAATTCAAGACTGAATTGGAGTGGCTGGACGAATTAGACCGCGAACTACCTCATCGCAGGCGAGCACGGAATCCGGTTTACGTGCACGAGTAACCACAACGCGATGCATACTGCCCTAATTGGAAAGCTTGGGAACGCCGCACAACCAAAATCATCGATCGAGCACGTGCATGAGAGTATTCCACGTGAGCAGATCGTTGAGGTTCTCAGTTCCAAAGCGAGATTTCATCTCATTCGCGGGAAACTCCGCGCGATCGATGGAATCGCGTGTGATGCGGTAAACGTAGGCGATTTTCTTGTTGAGTTCAGGACTGTCCACCTCATCCGCCCGCACAAAGCCGACCGGCGAATATTGCGCAATGAAGGCAAAAGAATTTGTGTGATCGTTGCTGGCGCTCTCTGCGAGTTCGCTCTCAAATTTCTCTGGATCGGAAGCGCAGTTCTCCCCTGTGCAGCGATCGACACCCATGATGTGCTGGAGCTGATCAGTGAAATCGGCGCGATAAGAATCCGACTCGGGCGGATAGAGTTGCATGTCTTTAGCTCCTGCCGGATCGTAGAGCGAGACCACAAGAGGATGAGTGGGTGCAAAATGCGTGGTGCTGTGCTCGTACACTATCTTCCCATTCTGGAATCCGGCTACGTACCATCCGAAGAGGATTTGTTTGAGATCAAGCTTGCCGTCCAGAACCAACGTACACTCCGCTGACGGGTTCAGATGAAGCCCAACGTACAAGAAGCCTCCAGCCCGATGCAGAGCAACAGCCGAGCCCGCACACGCAGCATCGGGCCACATGCCCGACGGAGTACTCGAGCCAAGCAGGTCGGCCTGCATCCACCGCTTCGGCTTGCGGATAAAGCGAAGCACATGCAGCGGTGGCGCGAGCAGATCAGAGTTCTCCTGTCGCTCGTAGTACGCGATTACAAATTCATAGGACGTGGTCAGGACAGCGTAGCTGGTGATCTGAGAATCGATGTGGGATTGCGACTGCGCGATGTCTTCAGCGGAAATACACGCCGCTTTCAGCGCACTGCCTAGCGTAGCGCTCTGATCAAGTGGAGCATTAGCGCATGAGGAATCGTTTTGCGCGAACCCGGAGCACGTGAGCAAGACAAGAGAAAAGAAAAGACAGCGCATATTCAGCCGGTTTCCCGAGATATAGAACGCTAACACCACTTCGTTCTTGCGCACATTAATCCGTTTTGGGGAATCGTTTCTTTAGCTCTCCCGCATCGCCGATGTCCCTCGCCCTGCCTGTTGCCTCCTTGTTGCGAATGAGCGCAGACTTTCCAATGAACGCCACGACGATACCATCCAGATCGCCTTGTTCGCGCGAAGACCATGCTTCATCGAATGTCACACCCGAAATTGACGTAAGCAGATCGATGCGATTCGGAGTTACTCCAAGCTGAATGACCTTGTCGGCGGTTGAAAAATGACCAGTGTTAGCCCGAGATTCCCGAACCCAAACTCATCCAAAGCGCCTATCAGGCGCTTGCCGTTCTCGACAGTCGGACGGACCAGCAAATCGAGATCGGCGGTGTAGCGCGGAACGCCATAAAACGCTCCAGCAAATGCGCCCACGACGAGATGCTCAACTTTGTTCGCGTTTAATAATTCGACAAACTCGCGCAAGTCCTTGCTTAGCGGCATCTGGGTGACGGCGGTCGCGGAGCTCGATCACGATCTGGATGCGTTCTTCGGGAGTCATGGCCATGTAGTCCCGAGCATCCACCTCCATCGGCTTCCCTGAAACTGGAAAAGATTCGGACCTTTTTCTCCACGCGCAGATTATACGTGCTCGTGAGCAGCGAATCGGCAATCGCTTCGCTCACGTTCTTTCATTCGCATCGTCCCATGCTGGATACCCAGAACGTGCATCTTGCACTAGAGCATAGGAACGTCAGCGCGCCATGCGAACGGTAATCGTCGCCCTAATTCTTGCTTTTCAAAACTACGCCTTTGTCATCTCTGCACCGCAAGTTTCTGATCTGGTAGGTACTTGGACCGGAACCTCGTTGTGCCAGGTAAGGCCGTCTCCATGCCACGATGAGGACGTGGTCTTCCGATTCTCGAAGCCTCACGAAGACAAAATTATGATTCAAGCCGACAAGATCGTCGATGGCAAGCCGGTGACAATGGGCGTGAGCGAGTGGACTTACAAGAAATCCGACCAGGCGCTCACATGGGAAATGCCGCGCGGCAAATGGAAACTGGTGGTCAACGGCGACACCATCGATGGCACGTTAGTCGTTCCCGACAACGTGGTCTTCCGCAAGATCCATTTGAAAAAGTCGAAGTAGCGCAGCTGCGCGCCACTCACGCCAACCTATGCTCAGAATTCGGAATCAGAGATGCTCGGAGGAATTTCGCTGGCATGATTCTGGTTCTACTCATCATTCTGCTGGTTCTCGCCGCAGGAACAGCGCCGGTCTATCCGTACAGCCGCGGATGGGGATACTACCCCAGTAGCACACTGGGAACAATTCTGCTCATCGTGTTGATCCTGTACCTCTTGCACTACGTCTAACGTGGCTCCGATCGCCGGCTTGTGAATTTCGTGATTCCCGATTTCGCGATTTCATTGTGGCGGCGAAGTCACGAATTGCTAGGCAACGTGCCTCCGAGAGAGCCGGATCTTCCCCCTTACTCATATCGCAGCGCCACCATGGGATCGACCCGACTCGCCCGCCTGGCCGGCAGATAGCTCGCCAGCAGAGCAACACACGCAAGCAGAACGCAGACTACAAAGAACGTGGTCACATCCGTCGGGTGCACACCGTACAAGATGCTCTGGATGAGCCGTGCGCAAACCAGCGCTCCGGACAGTCCGATCGCCAATCCGATTCCGGTGAGGAGCAAGCCCTGCGAAAGCACATCGCGAGCAATGGTTGTCTGGGTTGCGCCCAGAGCCATGCGGATGCCGATGTCTCTCGTGCGTTGCGCGACGGTGTAGGAGAGCACTCCATAAATCCCGACAGCCGCAAGCAGCAGCGCGGTGGCGGCGAAGATGGTCAGCAGATAGGTGTCAAAATGGGACTGCTCGAGTTGCGTCGAGATCCTCTGCTGCATGGTCGTGACGTTGTAGATCGGCACTCCCGGCGCTGCTTTCGCTACAGCCGCTCGCAGTTCACCCACAGAGAGCGGAACACCACCGGTACGAACGACAACGTCCATGGTGCGGCCCACCCAATCCCAGGCAGCGGGCGGCATCTGCGCGATCGGCAGATAAAACTCGGGCTGCACCTGCTGATCAAGTCCCCAGGCGTGGGTGTCACCGACTACGCCTACTACTTCGTGCCATACAGGATCAAGCCGTCCTTTCGGACCAGCCTCGCAACAAGCAAAGCGCTTCCCGATCGGATTCTGACCAGGCCACATGGTGCGCGCGAGGGTCTCGTTCACTAAAGTCACCAAGGTAGTTTCGCGCGTATCTGCCGGAGTAAATTCACGGCCCGTCTTCAAGGGAACACGAACGGTGCTCAGGTATCCCGGTGTGACTACGCGCAGGCGGGCATCGACAAGATTCGATGGATCAAATGCCTGCCCTTCAGCGAGCAAACCATTGCTGTTGCCGCCGGTCATCATGGGAGCGCGAGAAACGACCGACACCGCCTGCACTCCCGGCAATTGCTCAACATTGTGAAGAATGGCTTCGAACGTGTGCCTGGCCACCACGGGATCGCGATAAGTCGCTTGGGAAAGACCCACGCGACCGGCCATCAGATTTGCCGTATCAAATCCGGGCTGAACTTTCGCGAGCGCAAGAGCGCTGCGCGCCAGCAGTCCGGCTCCCGCGAGCAGCATGAGAGCCAGCGCAACTTCACCCACAACCAGCGCGTTGCGTACGCGATCTCGCGTGCTCTTGCCGATTGCGCTGGAGATGTTGAGTGCCTGCGTGAGCCGCACACCGGCGGAGCGCAACCCGGGTGTCATGCCGAACACGATGCTCGAAAGCAGTGCGATACCTGCCGCAAATAACAGAGCCCGAACATCAAGACTGGCGTCCTCAATCCGAGGAATGCCTGCTGGCGCGGAAGCCACCAGCCACCTCACTCCTGATGCCGCGATCGCAATTCCCAAAACTGCACTCAATCCGGCGAGCACCAGGTTTTCCGCCAAAAGCTGTCGCACGATCCGAACCGGACTTGCGCCCAGCGCTGCCCGCAGCGCGATCTCCTTATGCCGCGATCGCGCGCGGGTGAGCTGCAGATTGGCAATATTGGCGCAGGCAATCAGCAGCACGAAGCCAACAGCCGCAAGCACCGTAAAGAGCGTTACCCGCTGGTCGCCGAGCAGAGCCTCAGCGAGAGGAGTCGCGCTAAAGCCGCGATCTTTATCGTCGATGGGATAGAGTTGCGCCTGCCGCCCCGCCAGAACTTTCAGCTCGGCACGCGCAGTCGCCAGCGAGACGCCGTCTTTCAATCGACCAAAGATAAGTAAGTAGTGGTTGTCGTGATCCCTTTTCTGCGCGGCGGTAAACGCTGCCGGAACCCAGATCAGCGACTTGCTCAGCAAAGGATCGAAGCTGTGCGGCATGACTCCGACTACGGTCATCGGAGCGCCGTTCACCTGAATGCTCTCCCCCAGAATTCCCGAATCGGAATGGAAACGTGTCTTCCACAGACTCTCGCTCAGCACGGCCACCGGCGCGTGGCCGGGAGCGTCTTCATCGGGCGTGAACACTCGACCGATCATCGGCGCCACTCCGAAGGTCGAGAAGTACTCTGCCGTGACCAACTCACCGTCGATACGTTCAGGCGAGTCCTCGGTCGCAAGGTTGAAAGCCGCCGCGGCCGAGGCAGACACACTGGAAAAGCTGCTGGTCTCTCTGCTGAGATCGACGAAGTTCCCGACCGACAGCCCGCCGCCGCCTCGCCCCTGCCAGGTCTCCTGAACCAGCATCACGCGATCAGGCTTCTGCATGGCGAGAGGCCGCAGAAGTACAGCGTCGACAATGCTGAAAATGGCAGTGTTCGCCCCAATGCCAATCGCGAGTGTGAGCAGCGCAACGATGGTGAATCCGGGACTCTTGCGCAAGATGCGCAGACCATAGCGGAGATCGTGGGTTAGCGAATGCATGAATGTCTCGAAAGCCACAATTTTTAAAGCATTGCTGTTTCCACTGTTCGATTCACTACGTGGTAATGCGTTCAAACACTTACGAGCCGTTTGCCGGAGAAAGGCAAATGTCTCGGCGCCGGATGTGAAAAGCACTGTCCGAATCTGAACATGGCGAGAAGGCCAGCAGGGCCGCCGTGTCCACGTAGTCCATTCGCGTCCACTTTGTCCACGCTCTGCCGCAGCAGCCTTAGCGATTTTCCAAATGCACAATTGGCTTTGCCGGATTCTCGCATTGCTCCAGCAACCGTTGCATCAGCAACACGAACGTACACATGCCAGGGTCGTCGCGCTTTTACCTGCTTTTGCGTCTTACTAAGTAGGACACATTTATAGGAGTAAATGTCTTATGAAATCGAATCTCGTATTTCTGCTCTCGTTTATGCTTTCGGTTCCGCTCGTCTCATTTGCGGCCACCAGGAACAGCAAGAACATCGATCTTGCATCGCCTGCGATGGTAGCTAATCAACAATTAAAACCCGGAACTTACAAAGTCGAGTGGAACGGAAATGGACCAAACGTGCAAGTTGACTTTCTCCGGAACAACAAGGAAGTGGCTGCCGCGCCGGCGAAACTGTTGCGCGACGCACCGGCGTCCAGCCTCGCTCAAAATGGACCTGCTATCGAAATGCATAAGACCCAAAACAACGCGACTGTGCTTGACGAAATTGACTTCAAGAATCTGGCATTAAACTTTCACAGGACCTCGTCTGGAGCATAAGCGCATTCGGAATTCAGATTTTTTCAAAATGACCGAGGCGATTGCCGGGGCCCCACTCATCGCGTCCGCCTGAGGCGGATTCGATGGGTGGAATTTTTTTTGCTCCCATCATTTTCCGTATGCGGAAAGGCATTTTGGCGTCATAATGCGTGGACAAATCTCAGGGCCAGCGCCGCCGATTGTAAGGAGGAGACTCGATGCCCAAGGTCACGGCCCGCAACCTCACATTCCACTATGAGCAGCAAGGATCCGGTGAGCCTCTAGTTCTCATCCCTCATTTGGCGGCCGATCACGCCTGCTATGCCTTTCAGCTCAAAGACTACGCTGCGCATTTCACTTGCATCTGCATCGACTTGAGAGGGACTGGGGAATCCGACGATCCAGCCGGCGACTATTCGACTGAGACACTCGCAGACGACGTAGCAGGGTTCATGCAGGCCATGGGCATTCAGAGAGCGCACATCTGCGGCCTATCTCTGGGCGGTGCCGTAGGACTGTGGCTGGCAGCGAAATATCCGGAAAAAGTGAAATCGCTCGCAGTCCACAGTTGCTGGCCCAAAACGGATCTTTTCATTAAGACGGTGCTCGAGAGTTGGCAGACCACGGCAAGAGCACTCGCCAGCGTCTCGGAGACGCTCATCCGGGCGATGTTCCCCTGGTGCTTTACTCCTGAACTGTATGTCGCCAGGCCCGACTACATTCAATCGCTCGCCGATTTTGCGCGATCGCGGCCTGCCCAGTCCGTAGACTCTTTCCTAAGACAGTCGAATGCCGTGATTACGCACGAGGTCGAGGACCAGCTTTCGCAGATCGCCGCGCCCACACAAATAACGTTCGGAAGACACGACATGGTCACTTCGACTCGCTTCGCAGATCGATTGACCGGCGCCATTCGCAATTCTGAACTCGTGGTCTTCGAAGAGTCTTCACACGCACCGATGTACGAAAGCGTCGAGGAGTTCAACGAAAGGACATTGCAGTTTCTGCGGCGCCAGGCCGGAAGGCCATCGGCGGCGGGAGCAGCTTAGAAACATTCCCGAAGATCCTTCTTCTATTTCGTACCGTATCGTCTCAGTAGAGCGTCGATGCCGTCCTTTTTGGTCGGATAACCCGCCTCTCGCACGCGAGCGCCTGCAGCGAGCAATTCTTCGATGATGGCGAGGTGATCGGCTCGCGGTTCGTTGATGGCCGACCATACTGCTGTGCCTAGAGCAGTACCGCCATACATAGATCGAGATTCAAGCGGCACTTTATGGCGAATCAGCAAACGTACAGTTTCCAGTTGGCCTCGATTGGCGGCCCAGTGAATAGCGTCCAATCCAGTTGCCGCTCCGCCTGAAGGAGCAATTCCTCGGTTCAGCAAGTATTCAGCAACATCGGTTCGGCCATTGAAGCAAGCGCACGTAAGCGCTTCTGCAAGTTCCCGGTCGTGACCGCGAAAACGGCCTTCTTCCACCCACTCCACGATTTGCGGCCGCGAGTGCGTCATGCTCTGGAACAGAGGATCGAGCCGCGAGAAATCGCCTCTTCTGAGACCTTGAACCGCGTCGTCCCAAGCCGCGTCATTCTGGGAAATGTCCATGGCTGTGAGGCAGCCTAGCTCAACCGTGCCCGACACATCAACGGTTGTTGAGCCCACTGAACTCTCGACAATTCACGCACGCTTCTCGGCCATCGCTCTATCACTCTCGTCCCTGACAAATGCAAGAACGTGGTGCTTTTGATGAGACGAACTCGCCCGGTCCGAATCCATATGCCTAAAACGGAACTCGCTCGCTGACAAGATTTCTATTTGACGCTTCGACCACCCACGTCGGCGAACGGTTTCGGAAATCTCTTTCGGCCCACATATTTCAATCAAAAGGAATGGCATGTTTCACAAAAAGTTAGCATTGGCCTACGTAAGCTTCATCCTTTCGATGCTCGTGATGACGGGCTGCGGCTCGTCGAATACTCCTTCTACCCAGCCTCCTCCCGCTGCGGCTCGTTTTGCCTTTGTAGTGAATTCGCAATCGAACGACGTCTCAACCTTCGTCGTCGATCCGGCTACAGGCCGGCTGAGCCCCAAGGACACAGTGCCGACTGGCGGCACGCATCCCCGGCGTATCACAACAGAAGCTTCAGGACATTTTGCATACGTCGGCAACCTGGATTCGAACGACATATCGATCTTTGCCATCGATGCCAACACCGGCAACTTCCGAACCGTGGGCATGCCGATCCCCACTGGCAGTGGACCAACGTCGATCGTCAACGGGCCCACAGGAAATGTTCTCTATGCAGTGAATCAGCAGGGCAATAACATTACCGGATTTGCCGTGGATTCGAGCACAGGTGCACTTACACCTCTTAGCGGGGAGGTTCCGACGGACAACGCGCCAATTGAACTGCGCTTCCATCCCGCGGGGCATCTCGCGTACGTGCTCAACTTCAACTCCAGTGACGTAACCGTTTATCGCGTGGACAGCACCGGCGCACTGGGATTGCTGGGCGCGGTACCGGTCGGCGTGAGTCCATCCGCGATCGCCATTGATCCCTCGGGAAAGTTTCTCTACGTCGCTCATTTGGTCTCGGATGAGGTGACTACGTTCTCGATCGATCAAACATCGGGAGCCCTCACGCGGTTAACACCCTCCGTTACCAGTGCAGATGGCGCTTTCTCGCTGACGCTGGATTCGCAAGGTCGATTCCTGTACGTGACCAACGCGATTGCGAATAGCGTCTCTGTCTTCGCCATCGATGCCGCAACTGGGACTCTCACGCCAGTTTCAACCGTGCCGGCGGGCACCAATCCGGTCGCGCTGACACTTGACGCTGCAGGCCGGTTCGCATACGTCGCGAATCTTGGATCGAACAACATCACTATTTTCAGTGTTGATCCCAGGACAGGATCTTTAACCCAAGTGGGTTCGCCGGTAGATGCGGGAAGCGGTCCGGCGTCGATTGTGCTTACGAAGTAACCACCTGCTCTTACAGGATCGCGATCTGCTTTTGACTTCGCGCTTCGAAGCTTCGCAGCGGCGTTCGAAGACGCTCTCACGCAGAGTTTTACAAAAAACTCGAGTGGCACCTCAGTACCGTTCGCGATAGCGAATGGGTGAATCATGACAGATCCAACGCACCCATCCGCTACCGCGGACGGTACTGACTTTCTTGAATACATTGATGAAGCCATCCTCGATCTGCCGCGGCAAATGATGGGGTGGAACAGCCGCACGGAACACGGAATCCTGCGCGCGGATCGCAATGCGAGGTTCACGTCACCTTCGCTTGGTACTCGGTCTGGACAAGGCCGCCTTCGTAGGAATGAGTTCTCAAGTGTTGTAGAGGAATATCGCGCGACAGCGGACCGAACAGCGGAATGCCCTGTCCAATGAGCACTGGCACGCGCGTGATCGTAATGTCGTCGAGTAACCCTGCCTTGAGAAATGCCTGAATAGTAATTCCTCCATCGACGTAAGCGTGCTTAAATCGGCCCCCGAGCTTCGCAACTATTTCCTGCGGTGTCCCTGACATTTGCTCGATTTCCCCTCTGACTGACTTGAACTGCAGAGGGCTGCTGCTCAGAACTATCAACGGTTTGCCGCCGTACAGTTCGAGGTGCCCCAGGCTTCGGACTACCTCGAATGTTCTGCGTCCCATGACGACGACGTCGACACTCTTTAGGAATTCGGAGAATCCGTGGGGCGAGCCTTCACCGACTTTCAGAAAATCGAACGTATCGTCCAGGCGCGCAAGGTAGCCGTCGACGCTGACACCGCAAAATGCAGAGATTCTCATGAGAGCTTCTTCGCCTCCGAACTTGATCGCACATCATGACCCGACCGCGTTCCTTAGTCCACCCAAGTGCATCCCGCATGACAAAACTGCTGAAGCCGCTGCTCCACGTGAAAAAAGTACCAAGCACAATTTTGTCGGTATTTGCTTTTTGTTCGTCTATGATTGCTGGCTGTGAATTTCTATTCGAAACCAGAATCTCGCCTGAAAGCTATTGGCTTGCCGGTTCGGTCAATCGGCACGGAGTTGGTTGTTGGGACCGTTGGGGACAATCCAATGGCGGAAATCCCCGGAGATTGAAGTTAATCCGCAAGATGTGCCGGATTAAACATGTGCGATACGCAAGATATTGCGGATCGTTTCCGACATAGGCCGGATTTTTGGTTTTCAACTGCTTTGTTATGAATATTTTGATTAGAAAAGGGGGGCGCAGGAATTTCGTGATTTCCTGATTTCGTGATTTCGCGATGAAAATCACACAATCACGAAATCGCGAAATCAGAACACCGTGGAGAATACCAATGCTTTTCGCACGCCCTGCTAAAATCCGTAAACTCCAAGATTTGTTGAACTTTCGCTGGACGGGTTGCGTATCTCGCTGGCAAGTTGAGACATTCAGCCCAAACGGTTAAGAATCGGCGCGCGGGACGGATTCCGCCCAGCTTGGTACGATGCGCTCGTACTTCAAAGTTGTCGTCGACGCATAGGCTCGCACGTCATTCTTTGCTGGCAGCTGTGCCTTCTCCTGCACCGCGTCACCCGACGGTGATCACGCCAGTCCCGCAGCCCAGAACGGCTGTGATCCAGGGCCCACGTGGAGGAAGCCAGAACCGGTTGGAAGAGAATGCGCTCACTGCGGCTTTGGTTCGGCGCTGCATCTCAGGCGATGCCGGCGCGTGGGAGGAACTCGTCCGCCAGCAGAATCGGCGTATCTACAACATTTGCTATAGGTTTACAGGATCGGGCAGCGACGCCGAGGACCTTACGCAGGAGGTCTTCATCCGCCTGTATCGCACGATGTCGAGTTACGAGCCGGAGAAAGGCTCATTTAACACCTGGCTCACGACTCTGACTCGCAACATGCTGGTCGATCACTTCCGCCGCACTCGGCAGGAGCGCCTGACTGACTCGATGGACGCCGCTCCGGCTGCCGACGAGGATGCGCCAACGCTATCAGAGAAGATCGAAGACCAGGCTCCTGCGCCGGACACCCGGCTGGCCAGCAAAGAGACCCAAAAGATGGTCCAGCAGGCCCTGCAGAAGGTCTCGCCGGACCTCCGGGAGGCGGTGATTCTGCGCGACTTACAGGACATGGATTATAAAGATATCGCTCTTACGCTGAAGGTGCCGGAGGGTACGGTGAAATCCCGCATCAACCGCGGACGTGCGGAACTGGCAAGGCTTTTATCGCGTACTAATAAGCAGGCCATATAAGAAGTGGAACGCAATAGCCAATTCGGGAACACGGAACGAGCCCTTACCTGCTCTGAGTTCGACGCTCTGCTGAGCGACGCACTCGACGGTGTGCTCACCCCGGCGTCGCAGCGGCGCTTCGATGCGCACCGCGAGACGTGTGCGACCTGCGGTCCGCTCTTCGCCGAGACCTCTGCCGGACTGAATTGGCTGGATGTTCTGCCCGAAGTAGCGCCTCCAGCGAATCTGGTACATAACATTCTCGCTGCCACTTCGATGCAGACGGCAACGGCTCTGGCCAATGTTCCCAAATTGGGATGGAAGCAGCGCGTTCGCACGTTCCTTACCGATGTAGCCACCCCGTTCCGTCCTCTGATTCGCGAGCCGCGTATTGCGATGACCGCGGCGATGGCGATCTTCTCGATCATGCTCTCGCTCGATGTGGCGGGCGTGCGGTTGAACGATCTCCGTCATATCGACTTACGTCCCAGCGCAATTCGCCAGTCGGCGACGATGAAATACACCGAGGCCAGCAATCGTGTGATTCACTACTACTACAGCATTCGCCTGGTCTATGAAGTTGAATCGCGGCTGCAAGAGCTGAAGCGAGTCGCCGGCAGCAGTGACGAAGAGCAGCAGCAGCCTCGTCCTAACCGGGACAAGACCGAGAACGAGAAGAATCGAGATCGCAAGCAGAATTACTACAGCATGGACCGACAGAACGTGCTGGTAGCGAAACGGAGCACCAACGAGTTGAAACAGGGCAGTACCAGAGAAACACGTGCCGCCTCAATCAGTACCGTCCGCGGTAGCGGATGGGTCACAAAAGCTATTGACGCGGACACGAATATCAGCAACGCTGAAGCTTTCAGCAGCACCGAGCTCTCCCGCGGTTTGTACCCCAGCGGTAATTCCATGAGGAGCGTACTCGCATGACCTGCGCCGTTCACACAGACCAGGTGGCAACCGCCTACTGCCGTACTTGTGGAAAGGCGCTTTGCCAAAGCTGCCAGCGCGATGTCCGCGGCGTGATTTATTGCCAGGACTGCCTTGCAGCCCGCCTTGAAGGCACCATTCCCGCCGCAGCAGCCAACGCGCCCAACGCGGTCTACAATGCGCCGCCCAGCAGCGCCAGCCCGGGACTCGCGGCCGTGCTCGGCTTTATTCCCGGAGTCGGAGCTTTCTATAACGGGCAGTTTGCCAAAGGATTCGTTCACGTATTTGTTTTCGCCATTCTGTGCCATCTCGCCGATCGAGCCGACTGGTTCGGGTGGTTGATTCCAGCGTGGCTCTTCTACATGGTCTTCGACGCCTACACGACGGCGAAGGCGCGCATGCTCGGCCAGCCGCTTCCAGATCATCTCGGTCTGAATGCACTGCTGGGCAGTTTCGGATTGGGAACGTCGGCGCATCATCCGGTTGCTGCAGCAGCTGCGGCAGGAGCCGGGCCAAGCGCGCCGGTTGCGGGCGTAGCTCCCGGATCACCCGACATCAATCCAGGTGTTGCGGATCCCAACATGGCCGCCGCACAGCCGCCGAATCAGCCCTACGTTGAAGACCCGATGAGTCTCTCGCGCTCCTGCGGACCGATGGGTCTGCCACTCGGCGCGGTGATCCTGATCGCACTCGGCGTGCTGCTGTTACTCGATAACCTCGGCATACTCTCGTTCCGCTGGACGACCGAATTCTGGCCCATCGTGCTGATCATTCTGGGAGTGTGGCTGGCGATGCGTCGCATGGGAACGACGCACGGAGGCAGCTAGCCATGTTCCACGACGGATACGGCGACTACTACGTGCGCAATCGCAACTGCCACTGCCCACGCTGCATGGCGTATTGGCTGATGGGTCCGGCGATTCTGATCACGATTGGGGTTCTGTTCCTGCTCGAGCAATTGCACGTGGCGCCGTTCGGACGTACATTTCCTATCCTGTTAATCGTGATTGGCCTGGTGAAGATCGCGCAGCGCTCGGCTCCCGATATGGGACATGTGCAGCCTGGGCCGTATTCTCCGCTCGGACATCTTGCGGATGAGATTCGCAATGATATTCATCGCCGCGTCAACGAAGACATCGCGAGAAGGACCGGCGTTCCTCCTTCTGGACCGACGATCGAGGGCAATCCTTCGAACTCGGAGGTGAACCGTGGCTAGTCCGCAGATGCCTCCGCCACCGTATCAATACGATCCCCGTTATTACCGGCGCAACCGCCGGCGCTCGATTGCCGGGCCGATCATTTTGATCGCTATCGGCGTGATGTTCCTTTTGGCGAACATGCATGTGGTCAGCGGCGCGCGGATTGGATGGTTCTTTGCTACTTGGTGGCCGGCACTGCTCATCCTGTTCGGCCTGATTCGAGTAATTGAATACGTCGTAGCTCGCAGCCAGGGCGGGCCCGCTCCGCGATTCGGAGGCGGAGCTGTGTTCCTGCTGATCCTGCTCGTCATTATCGGCCTTTCGGCCTCTTCCGCGCGACATTGGAATTGGCAGGCGATCAATGACAACGTTGATGTGAATCCCGGATGGGACGGCGTCTTCGGCAACAAATATGAGTTCACGCAGGATCTCTCGCAGCCTCTGCCGGCCAATGGATCGATTGACGTTGAGTCCGATCACGGCGCTGTCACGGTTCATGCCACCGACAATCCGAACGATCCGGTAAAGATGGTTGTCCATCGTCACATCTCCGCTGATTCGCAGGAAGCGGCCAATAAATACAACGATCAGCAGAAGCCAACTATCAGCGTGGACGGCAACACGCTGCGCCTCGATTCCGGCGAGCATGCTCCGCACGTGCAGGTCGGTTTCGTGATGGGACCGCGCATTGTAAGCGATCTCGAAATCTGGGCGCCGCGCAAGGCTCCTATCCAGATCAACGCCGCACACGGTGACGTAAACCTCTCAGCGCGCGATGGGAACGTCAAAGTCAGCACCACGCATGGAGACATCCAGGTAAGCGACATAAAAGGCAATGTCGATATCACCACGCATAAAGGCGACGTGCAGATCAGCCAGGTGACCGGCGACGTGCATCTCGATGGCCGCGCCGACGACGTTACTCTGAGCGACATCTCTGGCCTCGCGCTGCTCGAAGGCGAGTTCTTCGGCGATACGCGTTTGTCCCATATCGGGAAAGCGGTGACCTTCCGCAGCTCGCGTACCGAATTGCAGCTGGGAAGGCTCGCCGGCGACCTGGAAATGGACTCGGGCGATCTGCGCGTGACCTCGGCCTCGGGCTCGTTCCAGGTACGCACCCGCGCCAAGGACATACGGCTTGAGGACGTATCAGGCCCGATCACAGTTGAAAACAGCCATGGCGAAGTTGAGCTGCATCCCAAATCGCCCCTTGGCGACATCAACGTGAGCAATCAACAAGGAGCAATCCACGTTGTTCTTCCTGAAAACTCGAACTACACCGTCGATGCGCGCAGCAGCCGCGGAGACTTCGACAGCGATTTTTCTCTGAACGTAACTAAGAGCGGCGATGACCAGGTTGCAGAAGGTACCATCGGCAAGGGAGGATCAAAGCTGCAGCTCACGACAGATCACGGCAGCATCGAGATTCGAAAGGGCTAGAAACTGTTTTCGAACAACGCCATCCGCTTTAATGCGTTGGCAAGACGGCGAGCGTAGCGGCTGCGCCTGCCGCATGCGGCGATCCAGAAGCCGGAGTCAACACGCCGTTCGAATTCGTGAAGACGTGCAATCCCGCGTTGCCGATGGCATAAAGATGATTGTCAGCATCCCACTGGACGCCGAGATAGTTCGTGCCTGACTGTTGTACTCCTCCAATCGGCGTGAACGTACCTTGAGGCGTGAGCTGGCACATCTGAATTCCGCCATCGCCCGCGAGCGCGAGATATTGTCCGCTGGGATCGAAGTTCATGCCGTGGATGCTGGAAAGCTGAGTGGCCAATGTCGAGTTCGGGACAAGAGCGAGCGAACCATCAGCATTAATTTTGTACGCTCCCAAGCCAGTGGTGTTGGTGCCAAGCTCAGCATCAGCGACGGCGAGATAACCATTTTGGGAAATCGCTTCGCGTATAGGACAGTACATCTGACCGGTTCCGGCGTATGCAGGCATAGCGGGATTTGTTGCCCGGTCATCGAGCCGCGTCAGCGTTCCGTCGCTGTTACGACGGAAACCCGTGATGTCCCATCCGATATGGAAACACCCAGAGCCGTAAGCGTAGTTGTTGTCAGGAGAGAAAACTAACGGAGATACATAGTTGACGTTCGGCCCGATCTTCCCGGTGTTCGTGATCTTGCCATTTGGCCCGATGTTGAAGAAGAAATAATAAGTATCATCCGCGCCGGCGTTTTCCATGGCATAGAGCGTTTGGCCGGTGTGATCGAGGCTCATCGCCTGGATTGCCCACGGTTCAGGACCATTGCTCAGAACTGCATACGTGACGGAGGACTGCTTTAACGATCCGTCGCTTGCGCGGGCATAGCTGGCGATGTTGGCTGAGTCGCTGGCGAACACGAACGCCGAGTTAGTCACAACATAGCTGCTCGGACCGCTTGTAGGCGATCCAGGAACTACAGTTGCTGTACCGTCTGGTGCGATGGAGAAGGCGTAAATGCCTGCAGTCGATTGGTTGACAGTGCCGACATAGGTGAACGCAACCGCAGCTTGCGAACTGCCGCCGCTCGATCCGCCGGGAGTTGATCCGCCTGAGCCCGAGCCGGCGGAAGCGGAACCTGATCCTGAGTTGCCGGAGCTGGAACCCGCCGGAGGCGAGCCTGAAGAGCTCGGACCGAAAGATGAAGCGCTAGTGCCGGGAGAGCTGTTTGAGGTCCCGCCGCATGCAACCATACTGACGACGATCAACGCGGCACAGATAGCCGATGGGATCCGTACCTTCATAGGGCCTCTGGAGGACTCGTGCAGTTGTTTACTCAGATGCAAACACCTGTTGCAGGTCTGTCCTGCGAGGAGGAAATCCAGAGAGGATTAGAAGCCCAGCAATTGGGCGGTGAGAGCTTTCTCCGAAAAGTTGGGCATCCACACACCAGAGGTGAAGCGTCTTTCGTGCCGATGATCGAGAACTTCAGCCAGAAATTGAGGAAGAGTGGTGCCAGCGCGGATGCGTCTCCCTACCTTATATCCCCTTACCTTATAGAGCTGAGATGAGTCCAGGAGTCATTACCTCGGTGACCTGCTATACCACTTTCGCGGTTCAATTCAGGCCCGCTATCCGTATTAATAGATGCAGGCAATTGAAGCACTCTGCCTGCACGATTGAACCCCAAAAAATGGAGTCCCTGAGATGTTTGAGAACAACGAACTGCTCGACAGTTTGTGGTTTCGCTGTGGTGTGCATACCGTCGCCTTCTGGAGCTGGGTGGCCGTCTGCTGCATACTGCTTGCGGTCCGGTAAACTGCCGAATGTATTTCCCCAAAAGCGTGTTTTGGCTCGATTGAGCCGCGCTTAACCCTTATCCAGACGCTTTCATCTAAATCGGTAAGAGACAGAGCAGCGCGGACATATGTCTTCGCTGCTTAAGTCTTTTTTCGCAGGAAATTCTCTGCAGTTTTTTGGACGAACACCGGATGCCGGATAGGAGTGGCTACGAGCACCCTTTGAGGCGATACTTCCGGGTGACGGACTTCTCTCCGTGCGTAGCGCGGACGAAGACCACGGGATCACGAACGCCTTCTTCCAGCTGAGCTAGATTGAGCTCTAACTCTACCCTGCCATCGTTTTCGCTGACGGCCTGAGAATGAATTGGCACTCCTGCGGGATATTGCAGTCGCGACGTCACGAGCGCTCCTTCCACCGAAGTGCCGCTCTCGCTCACTAACAGACGCATCATGAGTTTGCGCGCAATGGGAAAATCGTCAGAGTTGAGCCAGGTAAGCGCGAGCGTCTCTCCTCCAGCGTCGCGGATTTCCGTTTGCTCGCGGAAAAACTGTTCGATCGATCCAGCCTTTACGACTTCCAATACTTCGCGATGCTGGCCCTTGAGCAGATCGTGGATATATTCCTCGGAAAATCCAGGGTCGCTGACGTGCTCGGCGTAGGATGACGCGTATTTGCCGATGCAGTGTCCGCGAACGAAGACCATCGTTTGCAGCAGGAGATCGGCTTTGCGCGCTTCGCTCTGGACGTGATACACGGTATCGCCCTGTTTCACGTCGGTATTGAAGCCAAAAATCATTGCGATCGATCTTCCCTGTCGAGCTCTGTTACGCGCTGATTCTATTGTGCGGAATATTTCTCCGATTGCAATGATCGTGAGTGCACACTTGCGCACGGCTGCGCTTGACACTCCGTCGCAGCGAAACTTATAGTCGAGTGTTCCACCGTCAGTGTTGGCGCACATTGTATAACGGCCTCTATGCCGGACCAGCCACTACCCTATTACGTCAACTATTTGCCTCTGCTCATGCAGGTCGTGATCGCGTGTCTGGTTGCAGGAGGCATGGTTGCGCTCTCGGCACTGCTGGGTAAACATCGCTACAGCCGGACCAAGATGGCCGCCTACGAATGCGGCATGGTGGGTACCGGCGACGCGCGCCAGCGCTTCTCCGTAAAGTTCTATATGGTCGCCATGCTTTTCATCCTGTTCGACGTCGAGGCGATCTTCCTGATTCCATGGGCGGTGATCTACCGCAAGCTGCCGGCCGTGATTGCGCCCGCGCTTGGAGCTGCGCCGCACGATTCAGGGCCGCGGATGTTTGGCTTCTGGGAGATGCTGGTGTACATCGGCATCGTGCTTGTGGGCTTCTTCTACATCTGGAAGAAAGGCGCGCTCGATTGGAACGCCACGCCGGAGAAATCGGACTACTAAATGCCCGTGCAGCCCGCCATCACCGATCTCGAACAATTGAAAAGCAGACCGGCAGTCGCGGCGCTTCAGAATGCCTCGTTGCTGGAAAAAGCCACCTTCGATCACGATGAGCTAACGCTGTACGTGAATCGCAGCGACATCAAGCAGGCCTGCGACATTCTGCGCGAGAGTCCCGAAACAAAATTCAATTTTCTCGCCGACATCACCTGCGTCGACGTCTTCCCTTCCGAGCCGCGCTTTGAGGTGATCTATAACCTGCTTTCCCATTCCCGGAAAGAACGCGTTCGCTTGATCGCCCGAGTGCCCGGCGGAGATCCTTCGATTGAATCCCTCATGGGACTCTGGCCTGCAGCAAACTTTTTCGAGCGCGAGGTCTTCGACCTGTTCGGCGTGCGGTTTGTCGGACATCCCAATCTACGGCGCATCATGATGCCGGAGGATTGGGAAGGACACCCGCTGCGCAAAGATTATCCGGTGGAGGGCTATCGCTAAATGGCGCACCTGAATCCCACGCCGGTCCTGGAGCCCACTGAAGATCGCACGATGATCTTGAACATGGGCCCGCAGCACCCCTCGACGCACGGCGTGCTGCGCCTACTGCTCGAGATCGATGGCGAGACCGTGATCAAGTGCATTCCCGATATCGGATATCTGCACACCGGAATTGAGAAGACGTGTGAGGCGAAGTTTTATCAGCAGGTAGTCCCGCTGACGGATCGCATCGACTATCTGTGTCCGATGACCAACAATCTTACGTATTGTTTGGCCGTCGAGAAGCTGCTGCAGCTTGAAATCCCTCCGCGCGCGCAATTCCTGCGCGTGCTGTTGAATGAATTAACACGCATCAATTCACACCTGGTCTGGCTGGGCACACACGCGCTCGATATCGGCGCGATGACGGTTTTTCTTTACTGCTTTCGGGAGCGCGAGGAGCTGCTGCGAATCTTCGAGAACGTCTCCGGCCAGCGCATGATGACGTCTTACTTCCGCATTGGCGGAGTGTCAATGGATCCGCCCATCGATTTCTGGAAGAAGACGAAGGCTTTCATCGACAAATTCCCTTCTCGTGTTGATGAATATGAGGGTCTACTCACGTCGAATCCGATATGGATCGAGCGCACCAAAGGCGTCGCGCACATTACGGCAGAAGAGTGCATTGCCTTGGGCTGCAGCGGTCCGACAGCGCGCGGAAGCGGCGTCGATTGGGACCTGCGCCGCGATATGCCCTACACGGGCTACGAGAAGTTCAAGTTCAAAGTGCCGCTTTCAAAAGACGGCGACGTCTACGCGCGTTATCTGTTGCGGGTACAAGAGCTGCGTGAGTCCAACAGCATCGCCCGGCAGGCATTCGATGGCATGCCTGAAGGATCTTATAAAGCCGACGCTCCCAAAGTGGTCCTCCCGGATCGGGAAAAGATGAAGACGCAGATGGAAGCACTCATCTACCACTTCAAGATCGTGACGGAAGGATTCACGGTTCCGGCCGGCGAGGTTTATCAGGGGGTTGAGTCGCCTAGAGGAGAGATGGGCTACTACGTCCGCAGCGATGGTACGGCCAAGCCGTATCGAGTGCACATGCGCTCTGCCTGCTTGGGGAACCTTCAGGCCTTAGAGAGACTCTGCGTTGGACGCCTATTGGCCGATGTGGTCGCGGCTATCGGCAGCATTGATATCGTGCTGGGAGAGATAGATCGATAATGCAATTCTCTCCCGAATTGGAACAGCGATTTCAAAAGCTAGTCGCACAGTATCCTTGGAAGCGATCTGCGCTTATTCCGCTGCTTTTGTATGCTCAGGACGAAGTTGGTTATCTCAGTGACGAGGTAATCAGTGATATTGCGCGGCGTGTCGACTTGACTGAACTTGAAGTTCGCAACGTCATCAGCTACTACTCGCTCCTGAGAACGAAGCCGGCAGGCAAATACGTTGTCCAGGTCTGCACGAATATCAGTTGCATGCTTCGCGGAGCTGAGGAAGTTTTCGACCGCTGCAGAGAGAAGCTGGGCGTCGATCATAAAGAAATCACACGCGATGGCACGTTCTCGCTCGAAGAAGTCGAGTGCATCGGGGCATGCAGTTGGGCTCCTGCCATCCAGGTGAATTACGACTTTCATTTGAACGTAACGCCGCAAAAGATAGACGCGATTCTCGACCAGTACAGCAACAAAACGAAACAGTGAAGACACTTTACACACCAACGCCGCTGGTCTCGCATCCCGATGAGGTACGCGTCATCTCCAAGCGCTTTGGACAAGGCGCGCAGGACATTGACCGTTACATCCAACTCGACGGCTATAAGGCCGCGCGAAAAGCGCTGGAGATGCAGCCCGATGACATCATCAACGAAGTGAAAGTTTCAGGATTGCGTGGTCGTGGAGGCGCAGGTTTCGCAACGGGAATGAAGTGGTCCTTCATTCCGAAACAGTCTGAGGCTCCGAAGTACATCCTGGTGAATGGTGACGAGAGCGAGCCGGCCACCTGTAAAGATAGGCTGATTGTCGAGTACGATCCCCATTCTGTCATCGAAGGCGTAATCATTGCGGGTCTGGCGGTCGGAGCCAAACTGGGCTTTATCTATTTGCGCGGCGAGTATCGCTATCTTCTCGAAATTCTCGAACGCTGCGTAGCCGACGCTTATAAAAAAGGATTTCTCGGCACGAACATCTTCGGCAGCGGACGCGAGTTCAACATCCTGACCCACACCGGCGCCGGCGCCTACGAAGTCGGCGAAGAATCTGCGCTCATGGAATCGCTCGAAGGCAAGCGCGGACTGCCACGTCTGAAGCCGCCCTTCCCTGCGATCAAGGGTCTCTACGGCGGTCCGACGGTCATTAATAATGTTGAGACCATCGCGACTGTTCCTCCGATAATCCTGAATGGCGGCAAATGGTACGTTGCATTCGGGCCAAATGAAAAGAACGGCGGCACGCGTCTCACCTGCCTCACCGGACATTTCAATAAGCCTGGAGTGTACGAGCTACCGCTCGGATATCCCGGGAATAAGATGATCTACGACGTCGGCGGCGGAATCCCGAATGGCCGAAGTCTCAAAGCTCTTGTTCCCGGCGGATCATCAACATTTTTGCTCACGCGCGAAGAAGCCGAATCCGCCACCATGGACTACGACTGGTTCGCCAAGCGTGGTGAATTTCTCGGCTCCGGCGGCGTAGTCGCAATCGACGACCAGACCTGCATGGTCAAAGTCGCGCTGCGCATCATGCAGTTCTACCAGCACGAAAGCTGTGGGTGGTGCATTCCGTGTCGCGAAGGTACCGACTGGTTAAAGAAGACGCTGATACGTTTTCATGCCGGTGCTGGACAGAAGAAAGATATCGACCAGATGCTTTACCTTGCGAACAACATGGCAGGACGCACTTTTTGTGCTCTCGGCGATGCCGCCGCCTTCCCGACCATATCAATCGTCAAAAAATGGCGCAATGAATTCGAAGAACATCTGGATGGAAGGCAGTGCCCGTTTGAGCGCTCAACTGAAAGGGAGCTTGCGCTCGCTTAGAACTACGAATCCACATGCCTGACGTAACAATTACAGTCGACGGCAAGAAGGTCACGGCTCCTGCGGGGACGCTGCTCATTGAAGCCTGCAAGAGCGCCGGTATCGAAGTCCCTGCGTTCTGCTACTACCCTGGGCTCTCAGTTCAGGGTGCCTGCCGTATGTGTCTGGTGCGCATTGAGAAGATGCCCAAGCTTCAGACCGCCTGCACCGTGCCGATCACAGACGGCATGGTCGTCACTAGCGACAGTCCCGAAGTGGCACAGGCGCGGAAAGCCACTGTTGAAATTCTTTTGGGGAATCA
Organism: Terriglobales bacterium; assembly: GCA_035277605.1. GTDB lineage: Bacteria > Acidobacteriota > Terriglobia > Terriglobales > Acidobacteriaceae > Gp1-AA112. Next base: position 22,138 of record DATEKE010000005.1, read on the forward strand.
TCCGCTAGATTGTCCGGTATGCGACGCCGGTGGGGAATGCGAACTCCAGGACATGACGTTCCGCTACGGAGCTGCGGAATCGCAGTACATGGAATCGAAGGGGCATAAAGAGGAGCAGCAGTGGTCGCCGGTCGTGTTCTTCGATCGTCCACGCTGCATTCTGTGCTACCGCTGCGTGCGCGTGTGTGGCGAAGGCATGGACGTCTGGGCGCTCGGCGTACAGAACCGCGGCGTCACCTCATTGATTGCTCCAAATAAGCAGGATCACCTCGAGTGCGAAGAGTGCGGCATGTGCATCGATATCTGCCCGGTCGGCGCACTTACGTCCGGAGCTTACCGATATAAGACGCGCCCCTGGGAGATGACCCATGTGGGCACCATCTGCACGCACTGTGGCGATGGTTGCAAGACGACGCTCGGCGTGCGCCGTTCTAAAGGCGGAATGGAGATTGTTCGCGGCGACAATCGCGACAAAAGCGGCATCAACGGCGATTTCCTCTGCATCAAGGGCCGCTACGCCTTCGATTTCTCCAACGCCGACGATCGCATCACGCAGCCGCTCATCCGCCGCGACGGCAAGCTAGCCCCGGTTTCGTGGGAGCAGGCCATCGATCATGTCGCCAGCCGCTTCAAGCAAATTCGCGACAGTCAGGGCGGCAAAGCCATCGGCGTAATCGGCTCGAATCGAACTACAAACGAAGAGAATTACCTGCTGCAGAAGTTCGCTCGTTCCGTTCTGGGAACCAACAACATCGATCATCACCGTACGGCGGATTATCCTGCCTTCGCCAAAGCCGTGGCCGGCAAACAGAACATCACCGCGACGCTGCGCGAGACGATGACCGCGCCTGCGGTGCTCCTGATCGGCAACGATCCCACCGAGCAGCATCCGCTGCTCGCCTGGAACCTGCGCACGAATCTTCGGATTCGAAACGGCCACATTTATATCGTCAACTCCGGCGAGATCAAATTGCGTCGGCAAGCTCGCGCATATGCTCGCGTCCCAGAAGATGGTGGCGAGAGCCTGATGGTTCGCTACCTCGCGGGTGAAGACGGAGTCGCTGGCAAACTCGAATCGGGTGATCTGAGCCGCGATGCTCTGCGCGATTTCCGCGACAAAGTAAAGGCTGAGCAGGGACTGGTCGTCATCTTCGGTTCTGAACTGCGTGGCGACGACATCACTCGTCTGGTTCAGTGGGGCGCGAAACAAGGGGCGAAGTTCATCTGCCTTGGCGACTACTCGAATTCGCGCGGCGCTGCCGATATGGGACTCTATCCCGACCTGCTTCCCGGATTCACATCACTTTCGAACGGCGCAGCATTCGGCCACGAATATGGTGCGGCCATGCCGCAGCAGCCTGGGATGGACATTGTACGAATGTTCGATGCAGCGAAGTCTGGCAGGTTGGGCGCGCTGTACGTGGTTGGGTCGAATCCGGTGGCGCGTTACAACATCGATCCATTCGCGCTCAAAAACACATTCGTCGTGGTGCAAGACATGTTTCTCACCGAGACTGCGACAACTGCTGAGATTGTGTTGCCGACGGCGAATGCTTACGAAAAGTCGGGGAGCTACACGAATACATTCGGCGACTTGCAACTACTGAAAAAAGCCGGAGATCTTGCCGGAGTTCGTACCGATTTCGAGTTGATCGTCCGCATCGCCGATCGCATGGGCGTTGATGTTCGCAAGCTGGTTCCATTCGGCAAAGGTGTGCGTGCCGATATGGGACAGAGCCGCGGCGCGCAATCGGGCGAAGCCGATCGTCATGCTGTTTGGCTTGCGGCGCGCAACCTGGAGCCGAAGCTCAGCCCATTCGATCCCGAAGCGCTGCTCGACGAAATTCAGCGGCTGGTGCCCGGCTACAATTTCTCTCGGCTGAACCTGTTTGCGGGAGCCGATGTGCATACGCTGGCACCGGAGCACAGCTCGGTGTCGCAAGCGGCATCGCCGGAGAGCATTGTGCCGGCAAACGATAGCTTGTTTACCTCGGGAACGCTGGGACGCTATTCGAATGTGCTGAACTCTGTGATCGAGAACCGGCGAGCCCCGGCGGAAGCCGAGATTCCGGCGGATTAAGAACTCCGTGACCTTGGTTTGTACTTCGTGACCTTCGTGTTCGCTCTTCTCGCTGTTGAACGGACTTAAAACGACTTGGACCTGACACACTACATCATCTTCGCCGTCATTAAGCTCGCGATTCTGCTCTGGCTGCTGCTCACCGCTGTCGCTTACATCGTGTTGATGGAGCGCAAAGTAATCGCGCGCATGCAGAACCGCTGGGGTCCCACGCGCGTTGGTCCATTTGGGCTGCTGCAGCCGCTAGCGGATGGCATCAAGTTCATCCTGAAAGAAGACGTCGTTCCCGACAGCGTCTACAAGCCCCTCTACATCGCCGCGCCAATGATCGCGCTGATCCTGTCGCTGATTTCCATCTCGATCATTCCTTTCGGCGGAAATTGGAATCTCGGCGGATACAACATTCCGCTCCAAATGACCGCGTTCTGGACGGGCGCCGGCATTCAGGACATCAACATCGGGCTGCTGATTATCCTCGGCATCACTTCGATAGGCGTTTATGGCGTAGCACTCTCAGGATGGTCGTCGAACTCCAAGTATTCTCTGCTGGGATCGCTGCGAGCGAGCGCGCAGCTAATCAGCTACGAGTTGGCTCTTGGCTTGTCACTTGTTGGAGTGCTGATTCTTTCCGGCAGCCTTAGCCTGCGGCAGATCGTGGATTCGCAGGCAGGATCAATTGTGAACTGGCACTTTTTTGGCGGATTCCAGTTCGTTGCCTTCTTTATTTACATCATGGCGGCGTACGCCGAGACGAACCGCATTCCCTTCGATCTTCCCGAAGCGGAAACGGAACTCGTAGCTGGCTACCACACCGAGTACAGCGCCATGAAGTTCGCCATGTTCTTTCTGGCCGAGTACGTGAACATGATCACGGTGAGCTGCGTGGCGACGCTGGTGTTTTTGGGCGGCTGGATGGGCCCGCTGTTCGGCCC
>DATEKE010000006.1:0-3944 GCA_035277605.1 Terriglobales bacterium
TCGGTGACCGAGTTACAACAAGCACTCTACTCACGACCGTGGACAAGCCGGGAAGCCTGGAGGCTTACGTTCAGGTGCCGGTTGAACGCGCACCCGATCTCAAAACGGGAAAAGAGGTTGAGATCCTTGGCGACCGGGGCACGTCCATCGCAAAAGGAAAGATCACGTTCATCTCTCCTCAAGTCGATAGCCAGACGCAAACAGTGCTGGTAAAAGCAACGGTGCCGAACGACAATGGGATTCTGCGCACCGCGCAATTCGTGCACGCACGAGTGATCTGGGGAACGCACCCCGGAGTCGAAGTGCCGGTGCTGGCGGTATCTCGTATCGGTGGGCAGTTCTTCGTTTATGTCGCCGAGGACAGCGGCGGCAAGAGCGTGGCGCATCAGCGACAGATCAAAGTTGGTCAGCTCGATGGTAATAACTACGTTGTGCTCGATGGGCTCAAAGCCGGAGACAAAGTTATCGTCTCGGATACGCAAATGCTCGCCGACGGCATGCCGGTGAATGCGCAGGTACAGGGAAGTTAGACTATGTTTGTCGATTTCTTCATCAAGCGACCGATCTTTGCTACGGTCTGCGCTCTACTGAGCATCCTTGGCGGCGCAGTCTCGATCCCGACTCTTCCGGTTGCGCAGTTTCCCAATCTGGCGCCACCGACCGTGCAGGTCAGCGCTTTCTACAACGGCGCCAGCGCGCAGGTAGTCGAAACCTCGGTGACAACTCCGCTGGAGCAACAGATTAACGGCGTCGAAGGCATGAAGTACATGACTTCCACCAGCGGTAACGACGGCACCAGCGGCATCAGCGTGGTCTTCGATCTGAACCGCGACGTCGATCTCGCTGCTGTGGACGTGCAGAACCGAGTCAACCAGGCCCTCGGACGAATGCCCAACGAAGTGAAGACGACGGGCGTAAGCGTCGTGAAGGCGACAAATAATTTCGTCTTCGGCGCCGGCTTCTACGCGGAAGGGAATCGCTACGACAGTCTTTTTATCAGTAACTATCTCGACATCTACGTTCGCGATGCACTCAAGCGCATTCGCGGTGTAGGCGACGTGATCATCTTTGGCGAGCGCAAGTACGCAATGCGCCTGTGGCTCGACCCAGTACGCATGGCGACTCGTCAACTGACGGCGAGCGATGTCGTTACCGCTCTTCAAGAACAGAACGTGCAAGTCGCTGCAGGCGCGGTGGGGCAAGCTCCAGCGCCTCCGAATCAGCAATACGAGATAAGCGTGCGCGCAGTGGGTCGGCTCACCGAACCTGCCCAATTCGACAACATTGTTCTGAAGACCGCTCCCGACGGCACCATTGTTCGTCTGAAAGACGTCGGTCACGCGGAGCTGGGAGCGGAAAACTACGACTCAGGATTGCGATTCAACGGCCATCCCGCGGTTGGCGTGGGAGTCACGCAGCTCTCGAACGCAAATGCAATCGCGGTGGATCGGGCGGCGATTGGGGAACTTGAGAGGTTGTCGAAGAGCTTTCCTCCGGGATTGAAGTTCAACGTTGCATTCGATACGACTGATGTAGTTGCCGATTCAATCAAAGACGTAATCAGCACCCTCATCGAAGCTATTCTGCTGGTTATTTTTGTCATCTTCCTCTTCCTCCAGGATTGGCGCTCCACTGTGATCCCGGCAGTTACGATCCCAGTGTCATTGGTGGGAACCTTTATCTTCGTCAAGGCGCTGGGATTCTCGATAAATACTCTCACCTTATTCGGCATCACGCTTGCCACCGGACTGGTTGTTGACGATGCCATTGTTGTCATCGAGAACGTGCAGCGGCACATATCTGAGGGTGTAACCGAACCGCACCATGCCGCTTCCGTGGCCATGAGCGAAGTAGCCGGAGCTGTGGTCGCCACCTCGCTTGTGCTCGTCTCGGTGTTCGTACCCGTAGCGTTCTTTCCCGGAACCACCGGTATCATGTTCCGGCAGTTCGCGCTGACGATCGCGTTTTCGGTTGCCATTTCGGCATTCAACGCATTGACGCTCACGCCCGCGTTGTCAGCATTGATGTTAGGACATCACACAGGAGAGTCGAACCGCGGTATCTTCGGCGTTTTCAATCGTGGTGTTCATAAAGTCACCCACGCTTATCGCGACACCTTGAAGCATCTTGTTCCAGTGAGATGGATCGTGGTGCTCGTCTTTCTCGCCGGACTCGCATTCACCTACTGGTTCTACCAGCGCGTCCCGCGCGGCTTCGTTCCGCAGGAGGACCAGGGATATTTCATGATCCTGGTTCAATGCCCGCCGGGCGCTTCGATCGAGTACACCGAGAACATCGCCAAGCAAATCGAACAGGTGTTGGGCCGCGAGAAAGACATTGTAGGCACGTTCGCTGTCTCAGGATTCAGTTTTGCCGGAGCAGCGCCCAATCGTGGAATGGTCTTCGGCACACTCGCGCCGATGTCACAACGCAAAGGCGACGAGCGCTCCGCAGAAGCAATCATCAATCGTTTACGCGGACCGCTCTTTGGAATTTCGGGCGCCATCGTTGTGCCCTTCGCTCCGCCCTCGGTAAACGGCCTTGGCAATTTTGGCGGTTTCCAGTACATCCTGCAGGATGAGGGCGGACACACTCCCGAAGAACTGGGCAAAGTCGCGTACAGCCTGATCGGAGCAGGGAATCAGCCCAACAGCGGACTCACAGGGTTGTTTACCAGCTACAGCGCAACTGATCCGCAGTTCCTCGTCAGCATCGACCGCGAGAAGGCCAAGAGCCTGGGCGTGTCGCTTTCGCAGATCACGAACACGCTGCAGGTGTACATGGCGTCGGCGTACGTGAACGATTTCGATTTCAACAATCGCGCATACCGCGTTTACATACAGGCCGACCAGCAGGCGCGCATGTCGCCGCAGTCGATGAAGCAGTTCTATGTGCGTTCGGATAAAGGCGGCATGGTACCGCTTGAAGATCTTGTAAACATCACGCAAACTACGACGCCGCCGGTCATCAGCCACTACAACCTCTTCCGCTCGGTAGAACTCGACGGCTCTGCGTCGCGTGGGCAAAGCTCCGGCCAAGCCATCCAGAAGATGCAAGAACTATCGGCGAAGATTTTGCCGCATGGGTATTCCTACGCCTGGACCGGACTGTCCCTGGAAGAGATCGAATCCGGCGGTCAGGTCGTGATGCTGTTTGCTCTCGGCTTGCTGGTCGTGTATCTCACGTTGGCCGCGCAATATGAAAGCTGGTCTCTGCCCTTCATCGTGATTCTTGCGGTGCCCATGGCCATTCTCGGTGCCGTTTTGGCGCAGTCGCTGCGTGGGTTAATCAACGATATCTATGGCCAGGTAGGACTGGTAATGCTCATCGGCCTCTCCAGCAAGAACGCGATTCTGATCGTCGAATTCGCCGAGCAGTTGCGCGAACGCGGACTTTCGATAACCGAAGCCGCGCTTGAAGCCGCGCGTATTCGTTTGCGGCCGATCTTGATGACCTCGTTTGCGTTCATGCTCGGTGTACTGCCGCTGGTTCTCGCAAGCGGCGCAGGAAAGAACGGACGCCAATCCGTCGGCACCACCGCATTCGGCGGAATGCTGGCGGCAACTACGCTCAATTTGCTCTTCATCCCGATCCTGTATGTGACGCTGAAAACCTTGCAGGAGCGCTGGGGAAGTGGGACGCATCGACAGATTGAAGAACATCACGCCGAAGATGAGCGCATTGCCGTGTAGCTGCTAATTGGCAGAATACAGACCTGGGGAGCGCCAAAACCGGCCTCCTGTTAAGACTTGTTAAATCTCTGGGCCGAGGCGGATAACCGCTAACTTTTCCACCGTGAATTCCGTCTATTTAGACGAAGAGATTGCTGGAGAGTCAGGGGTGGCTCTCACGCGTTCTCCTCCCAGGCTCGGCGAGCTGGGTTCTTGCTGGCGCTTGGAGTTTCGCCCTCTCTAATCAAAATGTTCTCTCCACCCGTAGGCTTC
>DATEKE010000007.1:0-4196 GCA_035277605.1 Terriglobales bacterium
TGGCCGAGGTCACGATCGTCCAATGGCCGGGAGGAATTGAGGCGAGCAATTCCGAAGATCCCTCAATCTTGGTGACACCTTCAAGATCTTCGATCTCGCGCCGCTCAACCTTGACGTTCTCTTTTACCGCATCGAGGTAAGTAGCCACGCGGCGCAGTGTTTCAATCGAGCGCCTTCCGTGCGCCCACTGCATCACGAAGTCAGGATCGATCTTGTGATCTTCAGCCCACTTGCGCCAGACGCGTTCGACTGCAGGCGTGGAATCGACAAGAACACCGTCCAAATCGAACAAAATCGCGCTGCAAGTGAGCATGAGGACAGACTATCAAAAGTTTTGCTGGCTTCCCTAGAAGCTCAACCAGACAGTCAAGGCTGTACTTCCCTGTTAATTCCCTGCGGGGAAAGCGTTCGGAATTGTTGTACGACCCGTCGCAAGTGACGCTGACGAAAGCAGTTAATGCGAAATTCCGCGAATCCCCGCCCCGTTCCCTGCCTCTACGATCAAATCCGCAGAATTTGGGCAGCATTTTGCAGAGTTCGGGCTATCGAGGAGAAAGATTCGCTGCGCCAGGGATTCTTCCCTTGTGCGCCTGGCTCACAATTTTGGGGAAAGAATGACCTGCGGGGGAGAAAGCCAATGCGAATGGCCAGACCGAATGCGAACCTTAGCTGGTGGCTTCGAGCCGCGCTGCGATCTGGTTCAGCGTCTGCTGAATACGATCAAGCTCAACCTGAGTTGCCTCGGTAAACTGCTCGATGCTCTCAGGCGCTCGTTCCAGATGGTGTGCAACATTGCGAACGATCTCGCGGCCACGGTCACTGAGGAGAAACACGCCAAGTCCTCCCAATAAAACTCCGAGGCCGCCCAAGCCATATGTGAGTTGTTTGTTCTTGTCCATGCCCGCCTGGACCCCGCTTTCGGACGCTGACAAACGCAGCATCCTGCTGAAAAATATGATGCAGCTTTACGGCTTCGGGCAAAAAGAAAGTAGCTGGATGCGTTACCCCGGTTCCGAACAGTAGCCGGCAAGCAGCGAACGGTAACCAGCCGAACAGCATGAAATCAGCTACTTGCGCCGGTTACCTCGAGCCGCCACTTTTGCCTCCCTTCGGGGTTTAAACCGTCATCGAAATGAGTGTCCGGTTTTTCGGATTCGGAGGATAGGTAGCTGCATGAAGAGGCTATGGATTACTGCGGCCGCAACACTGGGCCTGACAATCGCCCCAGCATTGGGAGCCTTTGCCCAGATCGATATGAGCCAGGGTCAGGGACCGGTGCTCACAAATCGCAACCAGGGTCCAACAGCCCAGAACGTGATTCCAGCGGACACACAGTTCGAAATCCAGCTCAAAGATACGCTCGACAGCAGTAAGGATTCCGTAGGCAAGAAATTCAAGGCCAAGCTCTCGCAGGATCTCGTCGCGCAAGACGGCAGCACGATTCCGATGGGCTCGGAAATTAAGGGCCACGTCAGCGACTTGCAGCGTGGATTCCACTCCCAACTCCTTTTGAGTTTCGATGAAATCAAAACTCGCCACGGGTGGGTGCCGCTCGCAGCGATGGTCGCCGGAGTTCCCGGCGAGCACAGCGTCCAGACTGAAACCGGACCAGAGGGTGAAATCAAGCACACGAAAGTCGACGCTCGCCGTGAAGTCGAAACAGCAGCGGCCGGAGCCGCAATCGGCGCAATTGCCGGAGCAGCGGCCGGAGGCGGGAAAGGCGCCGCCATCGGTGCGGGCGTCGGCGGAGGACTAGGAACCGGCGCGGGACTTCTGACCGGACGCAACATCCGCTTAAACAAAGGCCAAATGCTCGATTTACGACTGGAGCGTGACATCTTCCTGCCGCGCGGCTAAAGCGGATTTCTTTTGTCATTTCGACTCCTGCCTTTGGCGGAGGAATCGCTACAGACTGCGTTGGGTTGTAGAGACAGTTTCGAATACTCTAATGCAACGATTGACCTTACGGCATACCTGAAGCCATGGCAGTCGAGGGATTCTTCACCGCGACAACAGCGGTTCGGAATGACAAAGCTGAAAACCCTCCGTGGTGATTAGTCTTTTGCGTCACATTGACCTCTCCGCTCACGAAAAATAGACTGAACTGTACCCGCATTCCACTTCACTCGTGGAGCTTCCCCGTGCCTTACTCGCAAGATCTGCTCGACTCTCTTCACAACATCGCGACCCAGCTTCGTATCGATTCCATCCGCGCCACCACGGCTGCCGGCAGTGGACATCCCACAAGCTGCATGTCGGCTGCCGAGATCATGGCGTGCCTGTTTTTCTCCGTCATGAACTTCGATCCGCAAGATCCTGGGAACCCGGCGAACGACAAGTTCGTTCTCTCCAAAGGACATGCTGCTCCCGTTCTCTATTCCACCTGGGCAGAACTGGGATTTATCAAGCGCGAGCATCTGCTCACGTTGAGGAGAATCGATTCCGACCTGGAAGGACATCCCACTCCCGTGCTGAAGTTCGTTTCCGTTCCTACGGGATCTCTCGGTCAAGGTATTTGCGTGGCGCTCGGCATGGCGCTAGATGCGCGAGTCGATGGATCAAACTTCCGCGCCTATGCGCTGCTCGGTGACGGCGAGAACGCCGAAGGTTCAGTTTGGGAAGCGGCAGAACTAGCCGATCATCACAAAGTCGACAATCTCTGTGCCATTGTGGACGTGAATCGCCTCGGCCAGAGTCAGCCAACCATGCTGCAGCATCATCTTGAAATTTACCAGCAGCGCTGGTCAGCATTCGGATGGAATGCATTGGTCGTCGATGGTCACGATCCACGACAGCTCCTTGAGGCATTCGACAACGCAAAGCAGACCAAAGGCCGGCCCACGGTGATTCTCGCCCGTACTCTCAAAGGGAAAGGCGTTTCGTTCGTCGAAGATAAAGAGGGCTGGCACGGCAAACCGCTCAAGCAAGAAGAAGCGGAAAAGGCGATTGCAGAACTCGAAAAACAATTCGTTAAGTCAAGTGCTCCAACACCCAAACCTCCAAAACCCACCGGACGACCCAAGCAGTATGGTTCCTATAATCACATTCCCGCTCCGCAATATGAACTAGGAAAAGAAATCGCCACGCGCGAAGCCTCGGGTCATGGACTAGAGCAGGTAGGAAAGTTGAATGAGAACGTCATTTGCACTGACGGAGACGTGGAGAATTCCACTTACACGGAGTTCTTCCAGAAAGTCGCGCCTAATCGTTTCTTCGAAGGCTATATTGCCGAACAGAATATGGTCGGCATGTCGATGGGCTTTGCCGCCTTGGGAAAAATCGCGTTCACCTCTACATTCGCTTGCTTTCTAACGCGAGCCGCCGATTTCATTCGCCTCGCGGGGCTCGCTCATCTGAACGTCAAGTTCATCGGCACTCACGTTGGAGTTTCAATCGGTGAGGATGGCTCGTCGCAAATGGGACTCGAAGACATGAGCCTCTTCCGAGCAATGGCGGAATCAGTTGTACTTTATCCGAGCGATGCTGTGAGCGCCTGGTATGCGGTTGACCTCGCAGCCTCACACCACGGCATCTTTTATATCCGCAGTGGGCGCCCGAAACAGCCCGTCATCTACAAGAATGATGAGCAGTTCGAAATTGGAAAGGCTAAGGTGTTGCGCCAGAGCAACGACGACTCAGTTACCATCGTAGCCGGCGGCATCACGTTGACAGAAGCGTTGAGAGCGTATGACGAGCTGAAGAAACAAGGAATTTCAATCCGCGTAATCGATATCTTCAGTGTTCGCCCCGTGGACGCTGACGCTCTTCTTCAGGCTGCAGCCGCCACAAATAACACTATCATCACCGTTGAGGACCACTATCCCGCCGGCGGCATTGGCGATGCGGTCGCTGAAGCAGTTGGGCCAGAAGGAGTGAGGGTCCATCGTTTAGCGGTACGTGAGGTACCTCACAGCGGCAAAGCGGATGAGCTGCTGGCTAAATACAAGATTAATTGGCAAGCAATTGTCGAAGAGGTGCACGCCGTAGCGCCGGCTGTGGTTCGCTGAGAATCGAGTCGACCGAAAGCCAGCCACGGATCACACGGAGCTCAGGGCAGGGATTACACGGAAGGCAAAGATCAGTTACATCCGTGCAATCCATGGGCAGATTCAGAGTTACAGATTTCTCGCGCGGTGCTCTTTGAGAATGCAGCGATTCATTACGACGGTGAGCCCTGCGTCCTGCGCACGTTTGGC
>DATEKE010000008.1:0-10308 GCA_035277605.1 Terriglobales bacterium
CCATTCTGTTCGAGCTGCCGGCGCAAAACGTGCGCGTTCACCAGATTGCCGTTGTGGGCCAGAGCGATCGCGCCCTTGTTGCACTCGACGCGAATAGGTTGCGCGTTCAGTAGCGCTGAATCCCCTGTCGTGGAGTAGCGCGTGTGCCCTATGGCGAGCGAGCCAGGCAGACGACCCAAGACATCTTCCGTGAAGATGTCGGCGACCAGCCCCATGGCCTTGATGTTGTGCAGCCGCACGAGATCGGAGCTGGCGATGCCGGCTGATTCCTGCCCGCGATGCTGTAGCGCATAGAGGCCAAGATAGACGAGCTTCGAGGCCTCAGAATGGCCGTGAACGGCCATTACGCCGCATTCGTCATGAAACTTATCGCTCTTGTCGATGAATGGCATTTAGCTTCTAGCCGTTAGCTACTGGCTGCCAGGTCTCCGCTTCTACACGGCTTCTACTTTTTTCGTCTGACCCTTGTGTTCGCTCTTAGCTTTAAGCCGGAAGTCGGTAGCTACTTATCCAACAGGTCGGGCACAAGGTGATCAGGCACGTCCGAGTGTAGTGCCGATTCCAGCGCCCCAGCCCATACATTTTTCAAATCGCGCACATAAGCCGAAACCGCGTCGGTGGATGCCCGCTGCACGACCAGACGATCGCCTCCGGTGCGTCCTAGAAACTCCAGTTGAATTGAGTAGGAATCGGCTATCTGTTGGATGTTCTGGCGGTTACCAGGGACGCAGGAAACCAGCACTCTGCTGGCTTTTTCCCCGAACAGCGCTAACTCCAGCTCTTCAGAACCGTCGGGCAGGCGCAGCTCCGCACCAATTTCGTGGCGGAAGCAGCATTCGGCTGCAGCCACGGCTAACCCGCCATCGGAGCAGTCATGCGCCGATTCGATTAGATCCTTAGTAATTAGCCGGAGAAGGCACTCGTGCAATCCTGCCTCGGCTTTGAGATCGAGACTGGGAGGCTCTCCCCAAAGTTCGCCAACCACTTCCTTGGCGTATTCTGATGAACCGAACTGGCGCCCGTCGTAGGTCGCAGCAGATGCTGACAACAGAAATACTTCGCGTCCGGGAGCTTTGAAATCGGACCCAACGACATGACGGATATCGTCGATAATACCCACTACTCCCAGCACTGGAGTCGGATAAATGCCCTCGCCGAGCGTTTCGTTGTAGAGGCTCACGTTGCCCCCGGTGATCGGAGTTCCAAGGGCATTGCAAGCTTCGGCAAGGCCGTCGATCACTTCCGAGAACTGCCACATAATGTGCGGCTTCTCGGGATTGCCGAAGTTCAGGCAGTTGGTCGCCGCGACCGGCAGCGCACCTGCACACGCCACCTTGCGTGCGGCTTCGGCTACCGCGTGCATGGCTCCCAATTTGGGATTCAGATAGCACCAGCGGCCATTCCCATCGAGCGACATTGCAAGCCCGCGCTGCGTGTCTTTAATGCGCATCACCCCGGCATCGCCACCGGGACCGAGCACAGTATTGGTCTGCACCATGCTGTCATACTGCTCGTGAATCCAGCGCTTCGAGCAGATGTTCGAACTGGCGAGAAGAAGCTTCAGTTCAGGAGTGAAGTCTCGTTCAGCGCCGAGCTGCACCGATGCAGGCTTCTCCCTCGATACAGACGCTGACCAAGGCTGCATGGGACGGCGATAAACAGGCGCATCGTCTGTAAGCGAAGTGTTGGGAATATCGGCGACAACATTGCCGTGCTCGAGAACGCGGAGCCGCGGCTCGCGTACGACGTGTCCGACGGTGACCGAATCCAGCCCCCATTTATCAAAGACGCGGAACACTTCATTTTCGCGGCCTTTCTCGGCGACAAGCAGCATACGTTCCTGCGATTCGCTGAGCATGATCTCGTAGGCATTCATGCCCTGCTCGCGCTGAGGCACGAGATCAAGTTCGATCTCGATTCCTACCGCACCGCGTGCGCCCATTTCGCACGTCGAGCATGTGAGGCCAGCGGCTCCCATATCTTGAATACCTATGATCGCGCCCGTCTGCATGGCTTCGAGGCAGGCTTCAAGTAGAAGCTTTTCCAAGAACGGATCCCCAACTTGCACATTCGGACGCTTCTGCTCCGAGCCTTCCTTAAACTCTTCGCTCGCCATGGTGGCGCCATGGATGCCGTCGCGTCCCGTTTTGGCGCCGACGTAAATTACTGGATTGCCCTCGCCCGCAGCCTTGGCGTAAAAAATCTCGTCTTTGCGCACGAGTCCAAGCGCGAACGCGTTCACCAGTGGATTGCCGGAGTAGCACTCCTCGAATTTAGTCTCCCCTCCCAAATTGGGAACACCAAAGCAGTTCCCGTAGGAGGCAATTCCGCTAACGACTCCTTCAAGGATGGAGTGGTTCTTGTGAATCAGCTGCTGAGCTTCTAAGCTCCTAAGCTTCTGAGCTTTGCCATTCGAAGAATCAGTGTTCTTTCCTGTCCCCTTTCCCCTGTTCCCGGTCCCCTGCTTCACGGGTCCAAACCGCAGGGAATCCATTACCGCCAGCGGGCGGGCGCCCATCGTGAAGATGTCGCGGAGAATTCCTCCTACTCCGGTCGCGGCGCCCTGGAAAGGCTCGATGTAAGAAGGATGATTATGAGATTCAATCTTGAACGCACAGGCCCAGCCGTCACCGATATCGATAATGCCTGCATTCTCGCCCGGCCCTTGAACCACCCGTGGGCTGCGGGTCGGTAATCGCTTCAGATGGATCTTCGAGGATTTGTATGAGCAGTGCTCGCTCCACATCACGCTATATATACCCAGCTCAGTAAGCGACGGCTCCCGTCCGAGCGCCTGCACGATGCGCTCGTACTCGTCGGAGGTGATGCCGTGGGTTTTGAGCAACTCAGGGGTAGCGCGACAGGGGAGAGGAGCAGATTGCAGCGATTGAGTAGCCATTTCGGGGGTAAGGCTATTTTCTCACGAAGGAGGATAGAACCGCAGACCGTAACCACACGGTCGCTGCTGGACGCTTAGAGGACGACGGCTTCTCCGGTTGCAGAGCGCAGGCACCGGCAGCCGCAAACTCGCGGCTGCCCCACCGGCTACCGTACTGAAACAAGAAGGCCGGCATTTGCATGCCGGCCCAGAGCGGAACAGTTCTGAGGACTAGAACGTGAAGCGCAATCCAAGTTCTCCCCATGTGGAGCGAGGAATGGTGGTGCTGCTCGGATTGATGAAGCCGCCCGGATGACCGAACGTCGAGGCCGTGGCTATGTTGTTGTTGTAGTTGTTGCCGTAATTGGCACGATTCGTCAGATTGAATGCCTGCGCCACCAACTGCAGGTTTGCACGCTCGCGGATTTTGATGTCCTTGGCCAGCCGCATATCGAGCTGGAAGAATGGATCACCGCGGAGCGGATCGTATTGCGCGATCGTGCAGGTTGGGGCAACACCATTTAGACCATAGAAGCAGTTCTGGGCTCCGGTATTGTTGCCAGCGAAGGCGAACCAATTGGTCGGATCGCTCTTCGGCACAACGACTGCGGTTCCCGTGCCTCCACCGGTGTTAAGGGTATTGGAGGAGTTGGTCACTGCGTAGGGACGCGCTGAGCCGAACTGCATGATCGGAGCAAGTTGGAAGCCCATGGGCAGGTCAACTACTCCGCTCACAGTAACGTGATGGCGCTCATCGTTCGGCGACGGTCCCCAGTTGTAGCTGGCGAACGGCGCGACGGCAAGCATAGGGTAGTTGCGGAACGAACCGCCGCCACCGTCGTAGGAGTATGCCCAGGCCAGCGTATAGTTCGCGCTGAGCTGGAAGTGCTTTGTCATCCGCTGGCGATAGCTGAAGTTTGCTCCATCGTAGTGCGAGCGTCCGATCGATTGCTCGTCACGCACGCTGGCCAACTGGGACTGAGTCGACGCGGCAAACGCCGGATCAAGCGGACGGCTGCAGCAGCTTCCGCCGCTCGGCACCTTCTGGTCGATGTTGATGGTTTTGTTCTCGTGAAGGCCGAGAACGTGAGTGTATTCCGCCTCAACTACTGAGTTCTGATTGAGCGCCCAACTGTAGCCGATGTTGAACTCCTCGGTCACAGGATTGCGGTAGTTGGGATCCATCAGACGGCCAACACTTCCGGGGTTAAGCTGCGCAGATGGAGGGGCCACCGTGGGCATGGGGCTGATTCCGTACTGCCATTGACCAAGTGTCTGTCCCGTCCCGGGAACAGGATCGCTGGGACTGCTCAGGCTAAACACCTGCTGGAACACGGTCTTATTGGACATCTGTTCCATAAACAATGGAATGTTCTGGAACACATTGCCGTAGTACAGACCGAAGCCGCCGCGCAACACATGCCTTCCAGCGCCGGTCAGGTCGTACGCGAAGCCGACGCGGGGGCTGAAGTCTTTGTTGTCGTCGTGCGGAAGTTTGCTGACGTAAGGGTTGGAGAATGGATTGTTGAGCGCGACCAGCTCCTGATAAGTGCGGCTGTTGAGGACATCCGAGCCGCCAATCAGGTTGAAGTCTTTGTCCCAACGCAGACCGAGATTCAAGGTCAACCGCGGCGTAGCTTTCCAATCATCCTGGAAATACAAGCCGAGCTGCTTGGTGGCCACTTGGAAGGTCGGATCGCCGTTGGCGATTCCCATTCCGGTAACTGCTCCCGGAGTCGCAAAACCATTCGGGTAATTCTTCGAATCAGAAAGAATCGTGCTCGGATCGTCTGCGAAGTCAATTTCCAGGGTCGAGCTGAACTCGAAGTATCCGCCCTCTACTGGATTCCAGAGGTAATCCGCGCCACCCTTGAGCGTGTGGTTGCCGATGGTTTTCGAGACGTCATCCTTGAACTGCCACTTGCGCTGGAACGACTGCTGCGGAACGTTGGTGTTGGTTCCGAACGAAGCATCCGGGAATACGACCAGCGGCTTGCTGATATTGCTGGCAATCAGGTTGTTCCAATATTGGAAGCCGAACGTCGCCTGGTTGATCAACGTTGGGGAGAGAACCGAATTCAGCGTCAGGTTGGCCAGCTGCAGGTGATTCAGAGTGAAGTTACCGTTGGTCAAATCGCCGGTACCGTCGGACTGATCGTTCAAGCTGTTATTAGCCTGCGAGTTGTAGCTGACGTATGCCGAGTGCTTGCTGTTGATGGTGTAGTCCATGCGCCCGTTGTAGCGAGTCTCGTAGAACGGACGCGGAATCACCGTTGCGGGCTGCGCGCCGAGCGGCTTAGCGAGTACAAGCTCGTCGTAGGACGTTCCCGTCTCTTCCAGTCCCTGGCTCTCACGCTCGCGCTCGTAGGCGAAGAAGCTGAAGAGCTTGTCCTTTTTCAACGGCCCGCCCACCGAGCCACCGAACTGCTGACGGCTGTAGTCAGGATGCTGCAATGTGTAACCGCCCTTGCCGTCGGGATCTTTCTCGTCAGTATCCAGCACTGTATTGCGGAAGTAGCCGAAGACTGAACCGTGATAGTCATTGCTTCCCGATTTGGTAATCATGTTGATCGCCGCACCCTCGGAGCGTCCGTTCTCTGCGGAGAAACGCTGGGTGCTGATCTGGAACTCCTGCACCGCTTCCAGAGGAAGCTGCATGACAGGCCCGCCGACGGTATTGTCCTTATTGTCAACACCGTTGACTGTGACGTTCACGTTGCGGCCACCGGCTCCGTTGACGGAGAGAATTGCGTAACGATTCTTGGTCGGATCGTAGGAATCAGCGGCCTTCACGCCAGGAGCAAGGTAGGCGAGATTGGCGACGTCGCGACCGACCATGGGCAGCGATTGCACTTCACTCGGCGTGATGTTCTGGCTCACATCGGTCTTCTGCGCGTCCAGCAGCGGAGCTTCCGCGGTGACTTCCACCGATTCAGTAGTAGAACCAACTTTGAGCGTGAACTTCTGAGTGGTAGTCGCGCCCACAAAGGTTTCGATTTTGCCGGCAGTTTCGGTGCCGAAACCGCGCATCTCCGCCTTTACGCTGTAAAAACCGGCAGGCAGTAAATCAAAGCGATAACTGCCATCGGCGCCGGACTTGGTCGACCGAGCTAGTCCGGTTGCAGTATTTGTGACCGTAACGTCGGCCCCAACTACCGCGGCGCCAGTGGCGTCAGTAACTGTGCCCTGAAGGCTGGAGTTGGCGGTCGCCTGTCCGAACAGCGGAGCAGCGATGAATAGGCCCATTGCCAGCAAGCACACAAAAATCTTTGTCTTCATATTTCTCCTAAGGAAATCTCTCGAGCGATTGCGCAGAAATCGCGGGGTTAGTTGCAGTCGGTAAAGCAGCTCAGGTTCCAGAGGAGCTGAACGCGTTTGCAATGACTTACAAAGAAACCGGATCAGGAAACTACGAAAAACGGGATGAACAGGTCCGCCCGATACGAAAAATGGTATTTCATCCCACATCTCCTCGATTTAGTCCCTGCCGCCAGCCCTGCAGGGTTGAGTCGCGTTAAGAACCTCGACGAGGTGACCGTTGGAGTGTCCTGCGGATTCGGCTGCTCTAGTCATTTCTCTCAATACAGCCCCGCCGGGCGTTTGGAATTCTGTCGCAACGGTTGGAAGGATTTACGCAATTCAGCCGCAGACCGCCTTTAACTTGTTCGGAGTCAATGCGAGGCTTTGGCACACTCATTGCCCTTTCTTAGTAGTGCACCCTGGTTCTCGCAACGCCTCTGTAAGGAATCGGAAAAAGGAGTTGCAAAGATGCTGCAGAGAACTTCGACTATTCAACATCACTGCCAGGCTCGGAGAGCAGCGCGTGTTCGATTACGCAGCTTTCATGCATGGTCGGGAAATTCCTTGTCGCGGTACTTTCACAACAAGAGCCAGGAACCCGACCCTGAGCAGCCCGATTCTTCGCGTGGGCAAGAGCGGGCTGATCCTTGCTCCGAGAGTGAATTGAGCAAACGGCGGGAGCAGCTGCAGGAATTGCTGAGGCGACTCGAAGTGGAACGTGTGAATCGGAAAAAGACTGGCTAAGCGATGTCTAACACGAAAAATTGTGAGTCGAACCCTAGCAGCTTCCGAATTCGTGAAGCGCCAGACAGGCCGCTAAGGCCGCGCATTTGTGATCGGAATTCCAAGGTGGCCCGAGGGATTGGCCGGATTCCTCAATCCTTCGCTTCACTTTCTCGCCAGACCTTCCAAGCCGCAGCTCGGCTCCTGCTTTCAAATCCCGCTCCACGATTCCTAATACGGGAATGTGACTCGACTCGCAGCTCTGCCGAATTACGTCGCGAAACAGGTTGCCTTCAGCGGTGTGTATGAGCGGATGGGCGGAGAGAATCTGCGCCAGGGAAGGCAATGCGCGAGCGGACGCGAGTACGATTCCGGCACCTACGATTCGGCAGCTGCTGCGCTCCGAATTCTCGACGACTGACTTCACCAAAACCCGAGCGGACCGTTGGCAAAATGCTATGTATTCAGATAGATATCTCTCTGCTCGTTCAAGCCCAAGGTCTCTCGCGTGGTGATAGGGCTGCCGACCACCCGACCTGCCATCGTTTACCAGCTCTATGCGCTGTCGTTGCACGATGGAGTATTGCTCGTCGACAGCGACCATCACACCCCATCCCGAATGCATTCGGAAGCCAAGTGCTACGTGCGGCATGGCTGCTGAGTTTACCCCAGCTCGCCTTTGTCCCCCGCAGGTCTCGTGCGACCCTATACGGCATAATAGAGATTGGCCTTTCGCGCACTTCGGCCACTATTGATGAATCCATCGAATCCCATTACGGAACCCGCCACGACGCCGGAGTTAATTGCCGGCGCGACGCCGTCTAACTTCATCCGCGACATCGTGATTCGCGATCTCGAGACCAACAAGTTCGGAGGAAGCGTTCAGACGCGCTTTCCTCCTGAGCCGAATGGATATCTCCATCTCGGCCACGCGAAGTCCATATGCCTGAACTTTGGTCTTGCGGCGGAGTTTGGCGGCAGGACGAACCTGCGGTTTGATGACACGAATCCGGAAAAGGAAGAGCAGGAGTATGTGGATTCGATCATTCGCGACGTTCGGTGGCTGGGATTCGACTGGGAAGATCGGATGTACTACGCATCCGACTACTTCGATCAGCTTTACCAATGGGCTGTACAACTGATTAAAGCGGGCAAGGCGTACGTCGATGACCTGAGCGCGGAGGAGATTCGCAAAACGCGCGGCACGCTTACCGAGCCGGGTACCAACAGCCCATATCGGGACCGCTCGGTTGAGGAGAATCTGGATCTTTTCGAACGCATGCGCAAGGGCGAATTTCCCGACGGGTCACGAACGCTGCGGGCGAAGATCGATATGGCTTCGCCGAACCTCAACCTGCGTGACCCGGTGATGTATCGCATCCTGCACGCCGAACATCACCGCACCGGAAACAAGTGGTGCATCTATCCGCTGTACGATTTCGCCCATGGCCAGTCAGATTCGATTGAGAAAGTCACTCATTCGATCTGCACGCTGGAGTTTGAGGATCATCGTCCGCTCTATAACTGGTTCATCGAGCAGCTTGGAATTTTTCATTCGCAGCAGATTGAATTCGATCGTCTCAACCTCACGTACACCATCCTGAGCAAGCGTCGGCTTCTGCAGTTGGTAAATGAAGGCCGAGTGCGTGGATGGGATGATCCGCGCATGCCTACGCTCACCGCAGTTCGTCGCCGCGGATATACGCCGGAAGCGCTGCGCAACTTCTGCGCTTCGCTCGGCGTTTCTAAGACAAACGGCGTGATCGAGCTGGCGATGCTTGAGCACTTCCAGCGCGAAGATCTCAACAAGCGGGCCTTGCGAGTGATGGCCGTGCTGCGTCCGCTGAAGGTCGTGATCGACAACTATCCTGACGGACAGGTCGAGCAGATGGACGCGATCAATAATCCCGAGGACGCGAGCGCCGGCAAGCGAAAGGTTCCGTTTTCCCGCGTGCTCTACATCGAGCGCGACGATTTCCGCGAGAATCCACCGAAGCAGTTTTACCGTCTCTCTCCAGGCCGCGAAGTGCGCCTGCGGTATGGCTATCTCATCACCTGCACGAATGTAGTGAAGGACGCGAACGGAGAAGTAGTCGAAGTGCGTTGCACGTACGATCCGGCCACGCGCGGAGGCAATGCGCCTGATGGACGCAAGGTGAAATCGACGATTCACTGGGTTTCGGCCACGCATGCCATTCCGGCCGAAGTGCGTCTCTACGAGAATCTTTTCCTGAAAGAAGACCCAAACGACGTTGAAGAAGGAAAAGATTGGACTGATAATCTCAACCCCAATTCGCTGGAGCTTGTTAGCGAAGCTAAGCTCGAGCCGTCATTGGCGAATGCCCAAATCGGAATTGCGTATCAGTTCGAGCGACTTGGATATTTCTGCGTCGATCCCGATTCGAAACCCGGAGCCCTGGTTTTCAATCGCACCGTTGCATTGAAGGACACGTGGGCAAAGGTGGAGAAGCGCAGCGGAAAGTAATGGGAGCAGGACCTGGGACCTGCGGCCGCCCTCGGCCGGGTTTTCGCTGGGCTAACCAGAATTTCGATTATTCACGAACTAAGCCAAAACCCGCGCGAGGGCGCGCGTCGGGCCGGAACTAATAGGATCGCAATCTGCGCGCTTCTCTCACCACATCTTCCACTTTGGGAAGGAAGAATTTCTCCAGCGGCGGTGAGAAGGGAACCGGCGTATCCAGTGATGCGATGCGCGTAATCGGTGCGTCGAGATCGTCGAACGCGAGCTCGTTAATCACTGCTGCAATCTCTCCGGCGATGCCGCCTGTTTTCGTATCTTCGTGAAGAATGATCGCGCGGTTCGTCTTCTTCACTGTGTTCGCGATGGCTTCTTTGTCGAGCGGCGCGATGGTGCGCAGGTCGAGGATTTCCAGTTCGATCCCTTCTTTCGCCAGGATATCCGCTGCTTCCTGGGCGACATACACCATTGCGGCGTATGTAATCACGCTCACATCCCGTCCTTCACGATGAATGCGTGCTTTGCCGATTTCAACGGTATAGTCCTCGGCGGGGAGGTCTTCTTTAATGCGGCGATACAGGAATTTGTGCTCGAAGAACAAGCACGGATTATTGTCGCGAATTGCAGCTTTGATTAACCCCTTAGCGTCCCGCGCCGTAGCAGGGCAGATCACTTTCAGTCCCGGTGTGTGCGCGTAATAGGTCTCCGGATTCTGCGAATGGAATGGGCCTCCGCTCACGCCGCCGCCCGATGGCCCGCGAAGCACGAGGGGTGCCGGAGCACTCCAGCGATAGTTGGCCTTCGCCACCATGTTGACGATCTGGTTGTGCGCGCAACTAATAAAGTCCATGAACTGGAACTCGGCCACAGGACGCATTCCGGTGAGTGACGCACCGAACGCCGCGCTCACAATCGCCGATTCAGCAAT
>DATEKE010000009.1:0-30633 GCA_035277605.1 Terriglobales bacterium
GCTATTCATGTCGTATCCGGTCGCGAATAACCTGCAGTACCGGCTTAGCCAGGAGAAAGACGGCACGCTCATCAGCTTTCACCACACCGCCATGGGCCTCATCATCGAGGATCATCGCAAAGGCGTGACTGGGGGATGGGCGCAGATTCACGAGCGCGTGAAGCAGCATGCGGAATCGACCTCGGCCAAAGCCGCCGGGCGCTGAGCGGGCTGCCGGCTTCCGGCTGCCCGCTACCGGCTAAAAGCGGAGATGAACACAATGTGTCCGGCATATTCGACAGAAATATTCGCAGCCGTTGCCGGTTGGACGGCGGGCGGAGCGGGAGCGCTCGCGTTGCTGTGGCTTCGATGCAAGTCGGCAAAGCCCATGGCCGAGCCCCCGAGTCCAACGTTCCAGGAATGGATCGCGGCGATTCTTGCGGAAGAAGAAGAGGAAGAGGAAAGACTTCGTGCGTCGGTACCGTTCGCGGTAGCGAATGGGTGAGTGTCCAAACCTCTAGAAGAACCGGAATACCCGTTCCATACCGGGAACGGTACTGACCTGCAGGTGCAATCGTTGTGCTTGTAAGGGTTCCCGGCTGGCTGGTCCATAAGGGACCGACACGGAACTGCCCGTGGGCTTTCACATCGGCTCACTTCGGCTTCTCCACATCCAGCGGAAGCTGGAGGGTGCCGAGCCGGCCGTTGGTCAAATCCCATAGCGCGATATAAAGGTAGTCTTCCCCTTTTGGCAAATTGATCTGCTGGTCGAAGCCGAACTTTGCCGTGGGATTTTCTTTCAGCTTCTCCTCTTTCAAGTCGAAGGTAAGCTTTTGTGCGACAGATCTTGTGAGACGTCCGTAGCGGTTGAATGCGAGGATCGCGGCTCCGACGCTGATCTGAGTTTTGCCGTTCACTTTGTCCAGCGTGAGCGCATCCAGGGGCACCGAGTAGTACACCGCATACGCCGCTTCGTTCCGCTTTGGCGCATGAGTTGTCTCAGTGGACGGTGCTGGATTCGCAAGCTGTGCCGCGGTCGATGGCTGCACGCGCGCTTCAAAGATGATCGGCTCCGCTTCTCTGTCAGGACCCTGTACGGTTTCGCCGTGAGCGCGCAAGACTATTCTCGTCTTGCGCGGGGGATGGGATGTGCCGGTACCGTCATCGAAATAGCCGCGTCGATAACTGACGTGATACGAACCACCATCCACCGCAATCTTCACCTTGTGCCATTTGTTGTTCGCCTTCAAATTATCTGGGCGATATGTGAGCGTGTAGAAATGGGAATCGGTGTCAAGGGTGTGCGATGCGATCTGGGCCAGGCCATTGTTGTTGTACCAGGCCTGCCCGCCGGTGGCTTCCGCCATGTCCGCCATGAGCATGTGCTGCTCTGCTTCGATCATGTCGATCATCTGCACAGGCTGGCGTCGCGTAGGGGGCAAGATTTCTACGGTAAGTCCGCGGGCGTCGATCGGATACAACGCGATCCGCTCGGTCTCAAGCTCGTCGTAGATTTCGCGCAGGTATTAATACGACGGCATGCTGGTTGGATCGGGCTTCAAGAAAAGATTTGAGCCGCCAGTGAACCATAGGACGTTCTTGCGTCCGGGCATCTGACTCAAAAGTGCCGCCATCTGCTGCAGCGTGCCGAAGTCATCGGCGTACCAGGAGCCGGTTTGACGCAGATGCGGTATCGCCCGATGAATCGCGGTCAACAGCAGATTGTGGTCAGAAGTGAAATTCTGGAGAAGGATGGTTCCGTCGGCTGCGCGCTGGTAAATTGCAACCGACTGATTCGCGGGCAGGGCGTTCACAAACCGCGTCAGCTCCTGATTCAGGACCATCTGGTCGACGATACCGATCGTCGTGGTGTCGATCAGGATGGCGTTGATCGATGGAGGCAGATGCTGCAGATACGCGTTGCTGAAGACATTCGGAGCGGTACTGGTTACATCAACCGACGCCGGAGAGCCGGAGTGCTCTTCAAATGACTCGGGTTGTTGCGGATGCCCGTTGTCGAAGACGTGAAACGCCGAGCGGCTGAGCCCGTCGATGGGATTGCCGTGCTTATCTGTGACGGTAACGTCGGTGAGCACTTCGCGCGTGTTGGAGTGGAAGACATACCCGCCTTGGTTCGATGGTGTTTGCGGCTTCGGCGCCTGTGCCCAAATCGGAATAGTTAAGACTCCCAGCAATACCGGAACCACGCGCCGCCAGGATCCCGAGTGTCCAAACATGGCAGCAAAGATTGTAAAGCGAACGAAAAAGTTGCCGCCATAAAGAAAGTTTCCCGTTCGGGCGACCGAGCTTGATGACCGTCTTGCCGAATCATCCGTGGTTCGAATCTCATTACGGCGGCTACTGCGGGTACCCACCAGATCTCTTGCCTTTGCGGATCATCTGAGGACAACCCACCCAGTCCTTTGCGGATTGCAGGCGGGGACGTTCACTCACGTATTACTTCCTTCGTAACCCGTCCGACACTCATTTTGGTCGCATTTGTGCATCTCTTGCGCTATTTTCCGCCTTAGCGCATGGATAAGGATAAGGTTGGACGTTACGAGATTGTCGGCGAACTAGGACGCGGTGCGATGGGCGTGGTCTATCGCGCGATCGATCCTACGATCGGCCGCACCGTTGCCCTCAAAACAACGCGGCTTGATGTCGATGAGATCGGGCGCGACGAGCTGCTGCGCCGTTTGCGCAATGAAGCCCACGCAGCCGGCCAGATGAATCATGCCAACATTGTCACTATTCATGACGCCGGCGAGTGCGATGGTCTCTTCTACATCGCGATGGAATATCTGGAAGGCGAGACACTGCAGTCGTTGATGGCCGAGCAGCGGCTTATTTCCACCGAGCAGATCATCGAGATCGCCAGGCAGGTGGCAGCCGGACTCGACTATGCACACGCGATGAGGGTGGTGCACCGCGACATCAAGCCGGCCAACATCATGATCACGCGGCAAAAGATCGCGAAGATCATGGATTTCGGCATTTCCAAATCGATTGGCACTCTCACCCGCACCGGCCAGGTGCTCGGAACTCCTTATTACATGTCTCCCGAACAGGTGATGGGCCATGCCGTGGACGGGCGCTGCGACCTCTTCAGCTTCGGCGTAGTTCTGTACGAAATGGCAACGGGAGCGCGTCCATTCGGCGGCGACACGGTAGCCACGGTTATTTACAAAATCATCAACGAGACTCCTCCGCCGCCGTCTGAGCTGCAGGCCGCGATTCATCCGGAACTAAGCGTGGTAATCACACGCTGCCTCGAAAAACGGCCTGAGGATCGATACCAGACCGGAGCAGAGCTTGCGGCGGATCTTGACAATTTCCCAAATTTGCATTCGGTTGAGCGTCCGACGACTCTGTCGCATTCGACTAACTCACTCCAGCGAACGCATGCAACCGGACTCAAGGAAGCTGCCGCGGTTGCGGTAGCGCGATCGGCGCCCGGAGATGCGGTACAAGCAACAACACAATCGATGAAGGCGGCGCGAACCCAGCCTGTCAGCGGACATCCTAAAAACTCGTTTGCAAGAAGAGAACGGGTCATTTGGATATCAGCAGTCCTGATTCTCGTGGTTTTTGCAGCTCTTAGCAGAGTTCGACGTCACCGCGGTTCGCATCAGCATTCAACTGGAGGAGCTTCCGTTGTCGTGAACGTTCCCGCAAACCTGGGGAAGCATGAACGGCGCGAAGTTGCCGAAAAACGCGAGATTCAACACGTGCAGCAGCCCGACCGGCGTCCCTCGTTATTGCCGACCATTCCCGAGAAGGAACAGACTCTCCCTGCTCAAACAAGAGTGTCGGTTTCCTTCACGTCGACTCCTGCAGGCGCCTCGATACGACTCGACGGCCAATCCGATCCTGCCTGGACTACTCCCTACACCATCGCTGACATAGCTCCAGGAACACATGAGGTCGTCTTCTATAAACAAGGCTATTCGCCCCAGTTCAGAGAAGTAGATGTTGGCACGAAAGACGCGTCCTTCGGAGTGGATCTCCTTCCAAAATGACTCTCAGGTCCGCAGTCTAGAGCGGGATGCTTCTGTCAGGCCGATTCATCGCTTAGCGCAGCCAATTTTCGCATTCAAGACCTTCGACGCGACGAAACTCGCGCTCATTGTCAGTTACCAGAACGTGACCAAGAGTGAGCGCCTGGGCAGCGATGAGTAGATCGTTTGCACCGATCATTTTTCCAGTTTGTTCAAGCTGCGCTCGGAGTAAACCATAAGTGGCATCGGCGGGAGACTGCAAAGGTAAAACATCGATAGCTCTGAGTATGGCTTCTAACTGCGCTGTTAACCGAGGCGAGTTTTTCTTCGCACTGCCATATCGCAATTCCGCAGCAACGATGATGCTGGTGCAAACGCGCTCTTCTCCAACCTTTTCTATCTGCTTCGCGATCTGCCCCTGAGGATTTCGAACAAGATCGGAGATGATGTTTGTGTCGAGCAGGTAGCGCATTAGATCTCGACTGCGTCAGTGGGAAGTTCCGCGATACGTGGAAACTTCTCCTTGAGTGGAGTCAGGTTCTTCAGCACGGTCAAGAGAGAGGTAGGAGGAGCCGGCTCGATGATAAGTCGCTCGCCTTCCTTTCGGATGATTGCATCGTGTCCAGGTAATTCGAATTCACGTGGGATGCGCACAGCTTGGTTTCTTCCGTTTCGGAAAAGCCGTACGTGCTGTTCACGAGTCCGAGTAGTGCGCGATTTTGGCATATGCTTTAGCATATGCCAGTCCATACGCCCTGTCAAATATCGGCATGAAATCCTCGCTTCCGTCCTGAGTTTAAGCATCGAATGCAGTTGTGAGTAGCTGAATTGCGGTCTCACCAATTTTCGTTGCAGAATGTAGACCTTTGTTTGTTGTGGTCGGAGCCCCCAAAGTGAAGTCGATCAAAGTAGTCCATCTTGTTCTTGTTTTTGCTTTGTTCCCTGCCCTACTAGCCGCGCAAACTTCATCATCCACTCAGATTCAACCCATCCAAACAAATGGCCGCGTGATCCTGCGCGGAAATGTGCATCCGCTGGCGCGCGCGGAATTCGATCATGGATCTGCTCCCGACAATCTGCCACAACGCCGCATGTTGCTTTTGCTGAGGCGCTCTGCCGCGCAGGAATCGGCATTGCAGCAATTGCTGGAAGAGCAATGGACAAAGTCGTCGCCGAACTATCAGAAATGGATTACACCCGAGGAATTTGCCAGCCGATTCGGTCCCTCCGACGCTGACATTCAAAATGTAAACAACTGGCTCACTGCAAATGGTTTTGCGATAGACAGGATTGCCGTCGGTCGTAACGTAATCGAATTCTCCGGCACTGCCGGTCAGGTGCGAAACGCGTTCCACACGGAGATACACAGCTTTCTCGCCAATGGCAAAGAGCATTGGGCCAACGCTGCCGATCCGGAGATTCCGGCTGCGCTCGCTTCCACGATCGGCGGCGTCGTTTCGCTGAACGATTTTCCGCGTCCGCCGCTGAGTCGTGAACTTGGTCTGGTGCAGCGTTCGGCGTTAACCGGAGAATGGCAGCCGACCTTTACTTTCACTCCTCCGGGACGCGGTACCTTCAACGCTATAGGCCCGGCCGACTTTGCCACCATCTACAACGTGCAACCGCTGTGGGACCAGGGCATCGAAGGAAGCAACCAGACGATCGCGGTCGTCGCCGAAAGCAACATTAACCCCAACGACGTTCAGAGCTTCCGCACTCTCTTTGGCCTGCCAGTGAATCCGCCGCAGATCATTCTCAACGGTGCCGATCCGGGACTCGTACCCGGAGGAACTGAGACCGAGGCCGTGGCCGACGTCGAATGGTCCGGGGCTGTCGCCAAGAACGCGACCATCGATCTGGTCGTCTCCTCATCGACCGAGACTACATCGGGCGTCGATTTGTCCGCGCTCTATATCGTCGAAAACAATCTGGGATCGGTGCTGAGCATGAGCTTCGGCGGTTGTGAGCCGGACATGGGCACTACCGAGAACGATTTCATCAATGAGTTGTGGAAGCAAGCTGCGGCGCAGGGGATCACGGTTGCAGTCTCGAGCGGCGACAGCCTCTCGGCCGGATGCGATGCCGCAGGCAGCACCTTCGCCACCAAAGGACTTGCGGTCAGTGGCGCAGCATCGACTCCCTACAACGTCGCTGTCGGCGGCACCGATTTTGACGAGAGCGGAAACCAGAGCACTTACTGGAACACTACCAACGATCCGGCTACCGGACGCTCGGCCAAATCCTACATTCCCGAAATGGCGTGGAACATCTCATGTGCCCAATTTGGGATTTCCGGTTGCGCCAATAACGCAACCAACAGCGGCAACGCCGGCGCCGGCGGTGGCCCGAGCAGTATCTACCTAAAACCATCGTGGCAGATGGGACCTGGCGTTCCCGCAGACGGACATCGCGACATCCCCGATGTTTCCCTCTTTGCGGCCGCCAGCAGCAGCACCAGTTTTTATTTCGTCTGCGAGTCGGACAAAGATCCAAACCAGGCTCCGTGCAGCCTGAGCACTACTTCGCCTTTCCTGCTGGGAATAGGCGGAACTTCGATTTCAGCGCAGGCCTTCGCCGGCGTGATGGCGCTGGTGAACCACTACCAGCAAATGCATGGACACTCGGCGCGCCAGGGAAACGCGAACTATGTTCTTTATCAAATGGCGGCGCAACCGAATGCGAGCTGCAATTCGACCACCGCGCCCGTGGGAAGCTCATCGTGCATCTTCTATGACACGACCAAGGGAAACATTTCCGCCGATTGTCAGTTGAATGCCCTGAACTGCGGCGGGCCAGGACCGTTCACCGGAGTTCTAGTCGATCCCAACAATTCCGGCACTCCGGCATGGTCCACGACTGCAGGATTCGATCTCGCCACTGGTCTAGGTTCGGTAAACGTGCAGAATTTGGCAACGAACTGGGCCGGCTCGACGTTCACGCCAACGGCGACGACCCTCACTGTTTCACCCACAACGATTACTCACGGTCAGCCGGCGACGGTGAATATCACCGTGGCTCCGACTGCCGGATCGGGAACGCCAACCGGCGATGTCTCACTGATTGCCAATCCGGCCGGCAGCGGCCGTGGTATGGGTCTGTTCACACTGAGCGGCGGAGCAGTCACGAACCAAACTACTTCCAGTCTCGCCGGCGGTACTTACGGCCTCGTTGCCCACTATGCCGGAGACGGGACGTTCGCCGGCAGCGACTCCACTCCCGTTTCGGTAACCGTAAGTCCCGAACCGAGTAAGACACTTTTGAGCCTGGTTACATTCGATTTCATGACCGGCAAAGTTTTGAATACGAATGCTACCACCGCGCCTTACGGCTCGCCGTATATCCTGCGCATCGACGTCGGAAATTCCACACTAGCCTCAAGCAGTCTTTGCTCACAATCGAATCCGCTTACCTGCCCCACGGGTTCGATCAATTTGAGCAGTGACGGCGCATCGCTGGACGCAGGAACCTACAAGCTGAATTCCAAGGGCTTCACCGAAGATCTGGCAATTCAGCTCTCCGGCGGCGTGCACAACCTGCAGGCGCAGTACTCCGGCGACAGCAGCTATCAGGCGAGCACCGGCGCGACCACGCTTACCATTACGCCGGCGCCAACAAGCATTTCAGCATTCGGTTCATGTTGCGTCACAGTGGGAGCGCCGTTCACGATTCCTGTCACCGTGATGGCGACAAGTAACGGCGTAGTTCCCACCGGAACGGTGACGCTGTTCCAGGATGGAGGTCAAACTCCATCGGGATCGGCGACTCTTGCGCCATTATCAAGTGCCGGCGACACTCGATCCGCTCAGGCCAGCGTGAGTCTGAGCATCGCTACTTCGGGCTTCCACAATTTCACGGTGAAATACAGCGGCGATCAGAACTATGCCGCAAGCTCTGGAGCCACCAATTCCATTGACGCGCAGTTCCAGCCGAGAATCACTATTTCCGCAAATCCGCAGACCGTCACCTATCCCGGCACAGCTACGGTCACGGCCGTGCTGCACAGCGGGCAGACTTCTCCAGCTCCAACCTCCGCAATGGCGCTGTTTAATCTTCAGGGAACAAACGTGAGTTCCCCGGTCTTCACAAACATCACCGACTCCGATGGAACCGCCGCCTTACAGTTGACGCAAACGTATCAACCGGTGGTCAGCTCAGACATAACTGCGACGTTCTTCGGCGACAGCAATTACCAGCAGACTTCCCTTTCGGGATTCCACATTACCGTCAACGGCGGACCCGACTTTTCGCTGTCAGCATCGTCGACAAACCTCTCGGTCAGTCACGGACAGTCTGCAACTAGCACCGTGACTATTACTGAGTTGAACGGATTTATCGGTCCCGTGTCGTTGTCATGCGGGGTGCAGGGCGCACCGGTGTCATGTACAGTCTCGCCAAATCCCGTCACTCCGGCGGCGGGTTCCACGACCGCCACGGCAACCGTCACCATCAACGCTATGGCTATCGCCAGTGTTGGTCGCAAGACCATGTTCGAGCTGTTCAGCTTTGTCTTTGCCGGTCTGCTTCTCGCGGGTAGGCATGGCAAACGCAAAGGCAGCGCTGCGTTGGTGCTGACGATTCTGGTCGTGATTTCTGTCGCCTCGATTAGCTGCGGCGGAGGTGGAGGCGGTGGCGGCAGCAACCCACCCCCGCCCCCGCAAACGGCAACGATCACGCTGACAGGTTCGGCGTCGGCCCTAAACCAGTTTCCACTCTCGCATACTGCGACGATAACCGTTACTGTGCAGTAGACAATTCCAAACGGGAATCCGCGAGTTACTGGTTACGAGCCACCTTGCAGATGTTCCAGGAGGGAGATGAAACCTCTCTCTCCCTATTTCGATTGGGCTTTTGCCGCTTGCAGCGCCTCGACCAACTCCGGATGTTCGGCGAGCACTTGCTGCATCGCCTGATGACCGACTTGCTCGCCCCAACTCCTGCCTGCCTCGCGTAATTCATTCGAGATTTGCGGTAGCGCCGACACCGCTTTCTGGCCGAGCGGAGTTTCATAGAATTTGATCAGGCTCCTGATTTCTTCATCGGAAAAATGCTTGTCATAAATCGGTACCGCAGACGTCTGCAAAAATTGCGTCGGATCTGCCAGAGACTGGAACTTAACGAAGAAAAGATCCACCAACTTCTCGCGATATTCGCCTGGAGGCAGAGAATTTGTGACCAGAGGCCTTATGGTTTTAGCCATCGAATCCATCGAGGCCGTCATGAGAGTCTTCGTCCCAACGAGATCCAGCAGTCGCTGAATGTCCGCTCGCTTAGCAGGATCGATTTGCGCGGAAGGTTCAGATTGAGGAGCAGCTTGTTTACGCAGTGCTTGCACCGACGGCGACTCTGAAGTGCCTTGAGCCGCTGCAGCGCCGACTCCCGCAAGAACTAATAGGAATATCGAAATCCGGTTTCTCATAGTGATTCGGATTGGGCCGAGTTGAGCCGTAAACGTTCTCGATAAGCTAATTCCACATTTTCACTTCCGCAAGCCCAAAGTGAAACGCGAAGGCACGACTAAACCGTGCAGGAACACGGAACCTTAACTCCTCGAACATGGATGAACAGCCCGGCCTGTGTTCGGCAAATGGCCTCAGAGCAATATTTTCAAACTCTTGGCCCACCGCCGATTGTGACCACGACTTGCCAACGGGCTTCCAAGCCAGGGCTTTTCGATGAGAGGCTCCCACCACGTTGAGAGGGCGCCGCCCATGCCGCGTCTGCCTCACGTGCTATAATCAGCTTACGTTCAATTCGACGCGGACGTTTGAGCAAGTTCTCGCCTGAAACGCAGTTCCTGCCCTGAAGTAACTTCCGATCCAGTTCAACGTAAACATCAACAAAGAAAGAAGTGTATCTATCAATGGAACAAGGAACAGTTAAGTGGTTTAACGACGCCAAGGGCTTTGGCTTTATTCAGCGCGAGAGCGGTGAGGACGTATTCGTTCATCACTCCGCCATTCAGTCGAACGGCTTCCGCAGCCTGGCTGAAGGTCAGCGCGTGGAATTCAAGGTGACGAAGGGTCAGAAGGGCCTGCAAGCCGAAGAAGTTCGCGCTCTCTAATCAGGCACGAAGAACAAAAGCGCCGGAGGCTCCGCCTCCGGCTCGCCCATTCCGCCGCCGAGAGGAGTCTCTAATGCGTTCCGATCTCGTTCATCGTGCGAACGACAAAGTGCAAAACCGATTTCAATTGTGCCGTCTCACCTCTTCTTCAGCCCGACGTATGGCGAGAAGTTCGGTGGGCATGCACATCACCATCAATGAGGCCCTTGAGGCCATCAGCGGGCACTCTGCGCCGATTGTTGTGCAGCCGGCCCAAGCGGACGAAGTGAAAGCCGCCGAAACCAGTTCGGCCTTCATTCTCGATGCCGCCATCTGAAGAAAGAAGACTTTTTGATTTCAAATTTTTCTGAGCTCCCCATTTCGAAGTATCTCGCGGAGCGACTTTTCGCCAATAACTTTCACACACCCACGCCAGTACAAAGCGACGCGATTCCGGCGGCGCTCAGCGGAAGAGATCTGCTGGCAACTGCGCAGACCGGCACCGGCAAGACGCTTGCCTTCCTGATTCCCGTAGCCGAACGGCTCCTGACTGTGCGCAGCGCCGGTGTTCAGGCGCTGGTGCTTGTGCCAACACGGGAACTGGCCATTCAGGTTCAACAGCAGTACGAGCAACTACGCGGCAAAAAGCTGCGCCCTGCGGCTCTCGCCATTGGTGGAGCATCGGAGCACCAGCAAATTGCGGCGCTGCGCACAGCGAATCTCGTGATCGCGACTCCGGGTCGATTGGAGGATTTTCTTCGTCGAAACCTGGTCAAGCTGAACATGACGCAGATCCTGGTGCTAGACGAATCCGATCGCATGCTCGACATGGGCTTTCTGCCGGCGATCCGCCGCATCACGAACAGCCTGCCGCGTGAGTGCCAGACGCTGTGCTTTTCCGCCACGCTCGATCCGGCAGTGGCACACATCGTTAGCGACTTCGTGGAGAATCCATCGCGCGTCGCGCTGGGTTCCACATCGAAGCCGGCTGCCAGCGTGAAGCTGCAGGCATTTGAGGTCGCGTCGAATCAGCGACTGTCATTGCTTGTGCGACTCCTGAATCACGAAGATGGGCGCTGCCTTGTTTTCGTGCGTACCAAGCGCGGAGCCGACCGGCTTGCCCGACAACTGGAGAAGCAGGGATTGAGCGCAGGCACGCTGCACGGCGACCGTTCGCAATCGCAACGCAATGCAGCTCTGGCGCGGTTCCAGGATGGGACTGTGCCAATACTTGTTGCCACAGACGTCGCATCACGCGGCATTCACGTGGACGATGTTGCGCACGTAATCAACTACGAGTTGCCACAGTTAGCCGAAGACTTGATCCATCGCGTCGGGCGCACGGGACGTATCGGCGCTGCAGGAGTGGCGTCAGTGTTCGTCACCCACCAGGATCGAGCCGAGTTCCGTATGCTCGAACGCACGTTGGGATTGAAGATGGAGAGGATGAGCGTCGATGACGATCTGCCGGTCGAGGAGCGATCGGGTCCGGTCGTTGTTCAAGGGGCTCCGGTGCAGATAATGCCCGGTTCCAAAATGGTCCGGCTCCCTGGAGAAGTATTCCAACGGTACGCAGTGGTGTAACCGACGACCATTGCTTTTTCCAGTGCTGTTGCTTTTACTGGAGCTGAAAGCGACAGCCGATTCTTAGGAGGTGTCCATGCCGGTTAGTCAGACTTTCAAGAAGCGCGAACGAGAGCGCTCTCGCCGCGAACGGCAGGCGGAAAAAGCCAGAAAGAAGGCCGAGCGCAAACTTGAACCCAAGTCCCCGGTGGACAGCAGTGCGCCAGCACCGAGTCCTGCCGAGCTGTTCGACGAAAACGGGGAGCCGCGCGAACTCGACTTTCACGATTTCTAAAGTACGGCTTTCAGCAAATAACAACACAGACGGTGCACACCGTCTTCATTGCAAAACCATTCAGGCCAGACTACTCAATAGAGACTCGGCATCGCCGCGTCTGCATTCGCCGTGACTCGTCTATTTGTCTGAGTCTCAGCTTCGTTTGATGATGAAGACTGTTTTGTCGTCAATACGGTCCTCTTCTCCGATCTGGCGGAGATGGTCGTCGTCTCTGGTCGCGTGCGTCAATAAGGCGTTGCAGATGTCCCGTGGCGATTCCCAATGATGCTCGCGCATTACCGATTCAAGGTGGCGGAACTCTTCTTCGTCGTTCCCGTCGTAAACGCCATCGCTATAGAGGAAAAGGATGTCGCCCGGACTCATGAGTGTGATTTCAGCCACGTCGGATGAGTTCGCTCCTCTGGGCCGAAGCTGCATGGAGAAATACCTGTTGCGATCGGGATGATCCTCCGGGATCTGCAAGCCAAGAGGAAGGAATTGCACCATGCGATCTTTGCCAATCTCCATGAACCTGCGAAATTCGGCGGAGAACACGAGCGGTGGTGGATGGCCGAAATTCACAAACCGAAAATATCCATAAGGATGCACTTCGCCGTAAAGCATCGTCGCGATCTCGCGAGCATAGTCTTTCTCGCTTCTGCCGAGCGCATTGCGAGCCGTAACCGAGTGCGCCAGTCGCAGATTGATATTTTCAAATAGTGCGGGTGTGGTTTTTCCATGCTGATCGAGTTCGGCAAGCATGAATGCGTGAAAGGTATCGTGAACTGTGGAAGCAATCTTCGCTGAAATCAATCCGTGGCCCTGAGCGTCGACGAGCAGAACGCCAGCCATGTTGTAAAGCTCACGAAGATTTCCAGAAATTCGCACCTCCTCGGAGCTGCGTGCGCGCCGGTACTCGGTTTCCATTTCGGGCTTGTAGTCTGGTCGTGATTTCAGCCACTGCACATGGTCATCGACGGAATTCCGGCACATGATTTCGGGCGGAAGCGGCTCGAGAAATTCCTTCGCTCGCTTCTCCGCCTGCTGAATTCGCGCGTCGAGATCATATCGCTGCTGGAAATTTATATATTCGAATAGATCGCCGCCCACGGTGCCGACCGGAACAGAATTTCCATACATCTCGATGCCCGGAAGATGCGGAATGGCGCCTTCAACCGGCATTAGCCGCTTGCGCAGATATTCATCGATACCTTCGTCGGTGTACGGTCTGGCCATGAGAAGACTGTGCACTGCGGACCGCGACCAGCGCAAGTTCTGGTATGAGATTACGCAGCGCGCAGGGAATGAGGGTTACCCGAAAATGAAATTCCAACCGCGATGAAAGACAGCTTTAGTTCTATAAGTGTGAATTATCGAAGCCAGCTTCAGAATTCTCGCTGAAAACTAGCGGCTAGAAGCAGGCGTCCAGCACTTCAATGACATGCTTTACGGAAAGGCTGCGCCCTGAGCGTTCCATTCCAGCACGGAGCTGCAGCATGCATCCTACGTTTGCAGTGACCACCAACTCAGCCGAGGTGCTCGCGATGTCGTTCATCTTCGCGTCAAGGATTTTCATCGAGAGGTCATTCTGCGTAACGTTATAGCTGCCGGCACTGCCGCAGCATTGATCCGCATGCGGCATTTCCTCGAGTTCGAGACCTACGGCACACAACAGTTGCCGAGGGGCGTTGCGGATGCGTTGTCCATGAGCAAGGTGACAAGGATCCTGGTAGGTCGCCCGCACCTCCAGTTTGCGCGTTGGTGGCCTGAGGCCAAGTTCCTCGAGGAACTCGGTTACGTCTTTTACTTTCCTCGCAAACTTTTGCGCTTGCTCGTGCTGCTCATCTTCGCGCAGAAGATCGCCGTACTCTTTCAAAGTTGAACCGCAGCCGGCCGCGTTGGTGACGATGGCATCAAAGCGATCGTCAAGCATCGCCGCGATGTTCTCGCGTGCGAGCTTCCGCGCTTCTTCGCGATAGCCCGCATGGGCTTGCAGAGCGCCGCAGCAGTTCTGATTTCCCGGCACCCAGACTTCAACTCCATTTTTCGTAAGAACACGAATCGTGGCCTCGTTCAGTGCCGAAAATGCTACGCTGGCAATACAACCGGCATGAAGGGCAACGGTGGCGCGACGTTCCCCGTCGGCCGGAAATACTTTCCCGATTTGGTCAAAGAAGAACCTGTCATCGATCTTCGGTTGCAACTGTTCCAGCTTCGCCATGCCAACTAGACGAAGGAGTCCCGAGGATCGCGCCACAGTCTGCAATCCCGAGCGCTGATAAAACCGAAGCAGTTTGGCAACAATACTGAGCCGTCGTGAATTCCCAAGGACATGCCGATAAAAGAACGTGCGCACCTGGCGAGCCAGCCACGGCCGTTTGTAGTGCTGCTCGATCTGAGCGCGGGCACGCTCGACGATGTGTCCGTATTGCACGCCTGAGGGACAGGCAGTCTCGCATGCGCGGCAATCGAGGCAACGGTCGATGTGGGTGACGAACGAGTCGCCAATCGCCAGGCGTCCAGAATCGACTTGCAGCACCTGGTAAATGCGTCCACGCGGCGAATCCATTTCCATGCCGAGTACACGGTAGGTCGGGCAGTGGTTCAGGCAGAGACCGCAATGGACACAGGTTGCGTACAAGTCCCAGGTGGGACGATCCGAGCCGGCGAAGTTTGAGCTTCCCATGTGCAGGCTGTGACCGGAAACTGCTGCCTGCTCGACCTCGATGTTGGTTTCAGTCTTCATCCGACGAGAAAGCGTCCACGATTCAGTATGCCTTCGGGATCCAGCGAGCGCTTCACTTTTTGCATCAAGGCAATATCGGTGGGAGTAGAACCCCAGACGTTGAAATGTTGCTTTGCTTCTCTTGGGCAGCGGAGCACGACGGCGGAAGAGTCTTTCGATAATCGGCCGCGAAAAGCCGAAGCAGCGCCGGCGAACTGCGTGACGGCGGGAGGATCGATGGCCAGCGGAATAAAGCCGACGATAAAGGAGCCCACGGTCGCTCTTCCAACGGTCGCCGACACGAAGTTGTACTCGCTTGCAGACTCGTGAGCTGCGGCGAGCGCCCTCTCCGATTCGGCTGGCGGTACTTCGACTTGGAAGATCATGGGATTGTGATGGCGAGCCGTCAGGCGTTGCTCGAAGTTAACGACGCGATTCCAGAAGTCGACTTCATCTTGCGCCCGAATTTCTCGAGTGATTTCCGAGCGCAGCTCCGATCGCGAGCGAGCCAGCGCGCGGTCGCTGCCCGCAAATCGGACAGCCATTTGCCAGACACGTTTCTCGCTCCCGACTCCGGTCTCAGGAGCCCATTCGTCTGGATCTCTCGGCCCGATATCCTTCAGGTATTCGGCGGCCTCCGGTCCGATGAGTTCAGCGGAAATTGGCGACAGCGGTGACATCAGCAGCCGATCCCGAAATTTGAAAGCTTCGGCGAGAGTCCCAAATTGGCACACGCATGTAAGCGTCTGCTGAGGCGATGGAAACAACTTGAAGTTCGCCGAAGTGATTATGCCCAGTGTGCCAAAGCTGCCAATCATGAGCTTCATCAGGTCGTAGCCGGCAACGTTCTTTACCACGCGTCCGCCGCCGCGTCCGCTAAGGCCGTCGCCCGTGATGAAAGTGACGCCAATACAGAAGTCGCGCAAGCCGGCGAATCCGGTGCGCAGCGGTCCAGAAGAAGCAGTCGCTAAAGCTCCACCTACCGTGGAGCTTGGAAAGGTTTCGATGGGAAGAAGCTGACGATGCTGCACGCATGCCGCTCTGACGCTCGAAACGATTGCGCCAGCCTGCACCGAGAGAGTCAAGTCGCCCGGATCGTACGTCTCGATTCGATTCAAACGCTCGGCAGACAGGACAATTTCCACGCTTTTCGGCGAGCCGCCCACATGCTGCCGCGTACCGCCCCCGAAAGGGATGATCGACCAGTTCTCCTGGTTGGCTACTTTGAGGATAGCGACGATCTGTTCCACGCTATTGGGCAGGAGTGCCGTTTCGGGAAGGAGTCCCTCGATCGAGTACTTCTGCAAGCGGGCGGGATCCCCAATTACGGTGTCCCCGCCGAGCAACCGTTCGAACCGCGAAGCAACGTCAGCCTGAGTTCCGGTAGCTTGACTCACCGCTGCTCCGCCCCAGTCGGAACAGGAACTTCGACGCTGGCATGGCCTGGAGCAACGGCCTCACGGCAGGTCCGCGCTCCGGGAAGGATCTTCTGCGGATTCAGTACCGAATCGGGATTGAAGGCATCGCGCAGGCGCCGCATCACTTCGAGTTCGGGGTCGCTGAACAGCGTGCACATTAGATCCTGCTTCTCCATTCCGACTCCATGTTCACCGGTGATCGATCCGCCGACGCCAATGCAGAAGTCGAGAATTTCGCGTCCAGCGTCCAGGGTGCGTCGCGTTTCATCTTCGCTGCGCGCGTCAAAAAGAATGAGCGGATGTAAGTTGCCGTCGCCGGCATGGAAGATGTTTCCGATGGTCAGCGAGTACTTCTTGCCTACCTCCTCGATTTTGCGCAGCGTCTCAGGGATCCGTGTGCGCGGAATCACACCGTCCTGAACGTAGTAAGAAGGCGAGATACGTCCGATGGCGCCGAATGCGGTTTTTCGTCCCTTCCATAAAAGCTGGCGTTCGTGGTCATCGCGGGCACGCCTTACTTCACGCGCTCCGCTCAGGCGGCAGAGTTGCGAAACAATTGCTGCCTGCTCGTCCACCACCTCACGCAGACCTTCAAGTTCGATCAGCAGCACTGCCGCGGAATCCAGGGGGTAGCCGGCATGGACCGCGGCTTCGACCGCGCGCAAGGTCCAGCCATCCAGCATTTCGATCGCCGCCGGAGTGATGCCTTCGCTGGTCAGAGCGACTACCGTATTTGCCGCGTCCTGAACATCGTTGTAGATAGCAAGCAGCGTTGCGACCGCTTCCGGCAATCGCGTGATCTTGACTGTTATTGCAGTTGCGATGCCCAGCGTGCCCTCGGAACCGACGAAGAATCCCGTGAGGTCATATCCTGCTGCGGCTCCAGCTTTGCCGCCGAGTTGTGCGATACCCCCATCGGGCAGCACGACTTCGAGTCCGGTAATGTGATTTACCGTCACGCCGAGAGCCAGGGTGTGCGGTCCGCCTGAGTTTTCCGCGACGTTCCCCCCGATAGTGCATGCTTTTTGACTCGAAGGGTCAGGGGCGAAATAAAACCCATGTGGCGCGAGAGCGTTGCTCAGATCGAGATTCACGACTCCCGGTTGCACCGTGGCGCGCAGGTTCGGAACGTCGATTTCGAGAATCCGATTCATGCGAGCGAACGCGAGAACAATGCCGCCCCTGCGTGCGATGGACCCGCCGCTCAGGCCTGTTCCCGCTCCGCGAGGCACAATGGCGAGGCCATCACGATTGGCCAGCTTCACAATTTCGGAAACTTGCTGTGTGCTCTGCGGAAAAACGACAAACTGTGGGAATCCGCGAGCGAGCGAGCCGTCATATTCATAAAGCATGAGATCTTCCGCCCGATCGAGCACGGCGTCAGCGCCAACGATTCTTCGCAGCTTTCTCGCGATTCCAAAGGAAAACATAGAACGGAAGATGCTCGGATTCTAGCATCGCATCCGCGACCTCAAGCACGTGCTATCGCGACAGACCCCCGGCGGGGCCCTAGCAAGCGCCGGGGTTGCGGTTGCTGGGGTGCTAGCCGATGGGGAAGCCGCCTGTTTTGCGGCTGCTGCTTTCACAGGAGTACCGGGGGGCATCGTCGAGGCCCGGAGCTGCCGTTCGGCCCGCTCCGGCCTACCGCCGACCGACGGCGGTTCTGTACCAGTTTTCCTCATACTTTCTTGGTAACTGGCTGATTTTCCACTTGATATATATCTTTGGCGCGCCCATAATGCAGTGAAAAGAAGGCGAATTGTCAACTCGAGACACAACGTGAGACCAACCCCAAAGAGGCGAATCGACCAGAGACGTGGAACGATATCTTCGAGCTGAAGTTCTTCGCATTTTGCGCATCACTCCGCGGCAGTTAGCAGGATGGGAGCGCGCGGGATTGATAGCGACAGCGGAAAGCTATTCCTTTTACGACCTTCTTCAAATCAAAAAGCTAAGCGAACTGCGAGCCAAGAAAGTTCGACCGGGGAAGATTCGCGCCTCAATCGACGCGATGCAGCGCCAGGTTTCGGGCATGGAAAACCCTCTGCTTGAGGCCGGTATTTCCTCGCACGGCTCGCGCCTGACATTTCGGCATCAGGGACACGAGCTCGATCCGCTTGCCGGACAGTTTCTGCTGGATTTCGATCGTCCCAAACTAGTCGAAGCACGCACGGGACAGCCGCGCGTCGCAGAAAATCCCGCTGATCTTTTCGTCGCTGCAGTCGCTCTGGAAGAGAACCCTGAGCGGCAGCAGGAGGCGCTGGAGATATACAAGCGGGTACTCGAATTGAACCCGAAGCACGCCGCCGCTTGTATCAATCTGGGAACGATTTACTACAACCAGCAGAATTATCGCGAAGCGGAACGCTATTACCGGAGCGCGATCGAAATAGATTCCCGCTACGCGCTCGCGTATTTCGATCTCGGCAATGTCCTCGACGAAACCGGACGGCTGAACGAAGCAGTCGAGGCATATCGAACCGCGATCCTCATCTCGCCCAGCTACGCCGATGCCCACTATAATCTTGCGCTCGCTTATGAACGCCTGCGCCGTCCGCGCAAGGCCCTTCCTCACTGGCGCGCTTACGTGAAAATGGATCCGGTCGGTGCGTGGTCAAACTATGCCCGCGGACAGATCCAGAAGATTCTCGAAGCCGAGAAGCTGCAGATCGTGTGGCGTAGAGAAGGTTTGCGAGCGCGCTAGGCCGCGCTCGTTTTTTTCAGGAACGAACCTCCTTGATCAGGAAATATATTCTTTGATGTATTCGTCCGTGCTGCCGGCGAGTTCGCGCCCGGTACCGTCGAAGATCACTTTGCCATCGCGCAAGATCAAGAATGACGTATTGGTATTTACGTCTGAATTCTTCACCTTCACCATCTCACCTCTCTGGCGATCGAAGCGGTGCGTGGCCATAGTGAAACCGTCCTGCAGGCGGTGGGTGACCATCAACGCTGAGGTCTGATAGACGTCCCGTTGTTTCACCAGCAGCTCGACGATCGTGGTTGATGTAATCGGATCCAGACCGCCAGTAGGCGAATCGTAGAAGATAATCTCCGGTTGAGTGATGATTGCACGGGCGATAGCCACGCGTCGGCGCATGCCACCGGAGAGTTGTGCGGGAAATTTGTCGATGGTGTGCTCGAGTTCGACGAAGCGCAGAGCTTCCGTCACACGCTCCCGCACTTCGTCTCGCGGCAAGTGCTCTTCCATCAGGCGAAAGGCGACGTTCTCTTCGACGGTAAGCGAATCGAACAGGGCGCTTTCCTGAAACACCATACCGATTCTGCGGCGAAGGCCGAACAGTTGCTGTTCGGTCATGGATGTGACTTCTTCTCCCAAAACTATGATGGTGCCGGAGTCTGGTTTCAGCAGCCCGAGAGCAAGCTTTAGCAGAACGCTCTTGCCCGATCCAGCAACGCCAAAGAGAACCTTGGTTTCGCCCCGATGGAGTTGAAAAGAGACGCCGCGTAAGACCAGATGCCGATCGAAACCAAGCTCGACATCTTGAAATTCGAGTACGACTTCGGTCGATGGCGGATGGCCGTTAGTCGTTGTCGCAGAGGTCCCCATCTCAGAGCGTACCTCTAATCATCGGCCGAAGATCCAGATGAGTAGCTGGGTGAGGAAGAAGTCCACAATCAGGATCAAAACAGATGAGGCGACCATTGCCTGAGTGGTCGACCGTCCTACGCCTTGCGTGCCGCCTTTGGTCGACACACCGTAGTAGCAGCCGACGGTAGCGATGATGAAGCCGAAGAAAAAAGGCTTGAGCAATCCCTGGAACACATCGGGAAATTGAAGCTGCTGGTAAGTGCTTGTCCAGTACTGCTGGGTAGAGAGTCCCAAACGCCCCGAGGCAACGATGTACCCGCCGAGAAGCCCCATGAGATCGGACAGGATCGTAAGAAAGAAC
The DNA here is from genome assembly GCA_035277605.1 of Terriglobales bacterium. Taxonomy (GTDB): domain Bacteria; phylum Acidobacteriota; class Terriglobia; order Terriglobales; family Acidobacteriaceae; genus Gp1-AA112. Next base: position 19,918 of record DATEKE010000009.1, read on the forward strand.
AGCATGATCACCGTCGAGACGACGCGGGGAGTAACCAGTTTTTTCACTGGATCTGTACCAAGGGCACGCATCGCGTCGATCTGCTCGGTCACCTTCATCGACCCCAGTTCGCTGGCCATGCCCGTTGCCGCGCGCCCGGCCAGCATCAGGCTCGTAAGCACGGGACCAATCTCTTTGATCATCGAGAACGAAACCAGCTGGCCCGTGAGCGAAACCGATCCGAATTGCTGCAGAGTCGTAGAGGTCTGAAGCGCAAGCACTGCGCCGATCGAGAGACCGGTAAGTCCCACAATGGGAAGAGATCCGAAGCCGATGAAATCGGCCTGCAGAATCATGTCGCTCAAGTAGCGCGGGCGACGGGCAAGATTAGCAACCGCTTCTCCGGCCAGGAGCGAGTATTCCTGGACCGCCAAAACTCTTTCCTTGATCGCTTGCTCAGGTGAATTGCGGAACATGGAAGGAACAGGTTACAGGGGGCAAGAAGAAAAGGGAACAGGGGACAGGTTACTGGGAACAGGAAACAGGAGGTTCGTCGATCAGACTTGCTTTTTCCCGTGTTCCCTGTCCTCTGTAACCTGTTCCCTCTCTATGCTTCTCTTCCCCGCTTCCGCACTTCAATATTCAGGCGTTTGATCTTCTGATTCAGCGTCGAGAGCGGAATCCGGAAACGCTCGGCGGCTTCGGTTTGGTTCCAACCGCACTTTTCGAGCATAGTGACAATCACGCGACGCTCGCAGTCTTCCATGATGTCAAACAGCGAAGCGTTGGAGGAATCCTCGGTAAGGACCGGCATAGAATTGTCGCCCAAAATGGATTCCGGCAATAAGTCAATTCCGATGTTGGTGCCGGATGAGAGGACAACTGCGCGCTCGATCACATTCTCCAGCTCGCGCACGTTTCCCGGCCATGCATAGTTCAGTAATGGACGCATAGCTTCCGCTGTAAAGTGTCGCGTCGGCAAGCCATTTTCTTCTGAAAAGCGAGTGAGAAAATGGTTGACCAGCAGCGGGACATCTTCCATGCGGCTGCGCAGCGGGGGCAGATTCACACTGATGACGTTCAGGCGGTAGTAGAGGTCCTCGCGGAACTTTCCTTCCTTCACGAGCTGCTTGAGATCGACGTTGGTAGCGGCGATGATGCGAACATCTACCTGAACTTCCTGCACTCCGCCGAGATGCATGAACTTGCGATCTTGCAGCACACGCAGAATCTTGGCCTGCGTGTCGATGCCCATCGTTCCGATTTCATCAAGGAAGAGCGTGCCCTTGTTGGCGATCTCAAAGAGTCCTTTTTTGGAAGCGATCGCGCTGGTGAACGCGCCTTTCACGTGTCCGAAGAGCGTCGATTCCAGAAGCTCTGTCGGCATCGAGCCGGTGTTCACTGGAACAAATGGACCATCTTTTCGCGGAGAGTTCGCGTGGATGGCCTTGGCGATCAGTTCTTTTCCAGTGCCGCTCTCGCCTTGAATCAGGACAGTGGAGCGGCTCGGAGCGACTTGTGCTACCAGATCAAAAACCTTGAGCATCGCTTCACTCTTGCCGACGATGTTCTCGAAGCTGTAGCGCTGTTTGAGGGCGCGCTTGAGCTGGCGGTTTTCCTCCTCCATGCGCAGCCGAGAAATGGAGGCGCGCACGTCGGCAAGGAGCTTCTCGTTATCCCACGGTTTCTGGATGAAGTTGGTCGCGCCGGCCTGAATGGCTTTTACGGCGTTCTCAACGGTGCCGTAAGCCGTGATCATGATCACCGGCAGGCCGGGATCTCGGTCGCGGATTTCTTCGAGCACTTCAATCCCATTTCGGTCCGGAAGGGCGAAGTCGAGGAGAACGAGATCTCGAGGAGAGGCGGCGAGCATGGCCAAACCTTCTTCGGCGCTGCGGGCGGCTTCGACGTTGTAGCCTTCGATGGCGAGCAGGGTTTCGAGGGACTCGCGGATAGCAGCTTCGTCGTCGATGATCAGAATTGATCCATTGGCGGACTCCACCTGATGCATATGTCGGCGCGCTAGGACTGCGGAGACGGCGGCTTCAGACATTGACTGCCTTTCTCATCATAGGAAATTCGAGGGCGAACGTCGTGCCTTGGCCCTGGCGACTGCTCACCTGAATCTTGCCGGCATGCTCCTGAATAATTCCATAGGTAACTGACAGACCGAGACCGGTTCCGCGCCGCTGTCCTTCACCGGCTTTCGTCTTCGTGGTAAAGAACGGATCGTAGATGCGGTTCAGATGCTCGGGGGCAATGCCGCTGCCGGTGTCGGAAACCATGACACGCACGCCATCTCCGTTCGACGTGCTTACACGTAGCGTGCCTCCATTCGGCATGGCATCCTTCGCGTTCAGGAACAAATTCAAGAAAACCTGCTGCAGCTTTCCACCGTTGCCCATGATGCTGGGTAGCTGACTGTAGAGTTCACTTTCGACATGCACCCGGCTCGTCTTGAATTGGTGTTCGAGCAGAGTAAGCGTGTCCTGGATCACTTTATTTAGATCGATGAGCTGAAATTCACTGCCGGTGGTCCGGGAGAAGTTCAGCAGGCTGTTGACGATCTCGGATGCGCGGAAGGTCTGCTGCGTGATTTTTTCCAGAATCGCGGAGCGCTTCTCGTCGCCTTGCAGATGCTTCGCCAGCATCTGCGTGTAGGAGGAGATGACCGCCAGGGGCGTGTTGACCTCATGTGCGACTCCGGCGGCAAGTAGACCGATCGAAGACATTTTTTCTGCCTGCGAGAGCTGCGATTCCAGGTCGAGCCGCTCCGTGATGTCATCAACGATGATGATGCGACCAACAACTTCAAACTGCCGCGTCACCAGCGGAGCAATCGCGATGTTGGCAACGCGAGTCTCGCCCGCAGGCGTATCCAGACGGAACTTGTAGAAGTTGTGAATGCCCGGTGATTGCCGAATGCGGTAGTACTCCTGCACGAACTCAGCAGGAAACAGATTGCTCAGCGAACGCCCGAGAGCCTGTGCTCGCGGCGTGGCGTACATCACTTCCATCTGCGAGTTCCACGACTCGACGCGATCCGCCAGATCGACGGCGAGTACGCCAACGCTGATGGATTCGACGATGTTCTCGTTAAATTCCTTCAGCCGCTCGTATGCGGCAGCTCGCTGCTGCAGCGATGCATACAGCCGTGCATTCTGAATGGCGATGCCGATATAGCCAGAGAGCGTTTCCAAAAGCTCAACGTCCTCGCTGGACAGATAATCGCTGTCGACGGTCTTGCCCATGCCGAGAATTGCAATCGTGCGATTCTGCACGCGGCAGGGAATGTAATAGTTCAACTCCAGTTTCGCGATTGCCGCCTGCGCTGCTGGACTGGCATTAAGGACATTGTGCGTGTTCTCGAAAAACAGGTGCGCAGGCGAGCGCTGATCGGAGAGGCGGCCGAGGAAATCGAGGTCAAGATTTCCCGCCGAGCCGATGCCAAATGACTTTGCGAGAAAGAATTTCTCCAGATCTTCAGAGTTCTCGCTGGCGAGAAACACAGCAACGCGGTCCACTCGCAGCGTGTGCGCGAGACGGTCAACCACCGCAGAGAGCATCGCGCGCAGGTCAGTCTCGGAATTCAAATCGCGCGCGAATTCGACCAGCGTGCGCCGATAGTCATATTGCTTGCGATAGAACAGCCGGTCGAGACGGTGCTGAATGGCGCGTTTAATTGGGTCGAACAGCAGCGCTGTAATTACCACGGCAACGATCAATCCCCACTCGCCGGCATTGGGCAGCGTGGAGTGAACTTTCTCGGCTACCGCTCCGATGATCAGCAGGTTCAGCAGCGTGATGATTGCGGTTGCCAACGTGTACGACATTCCGCGCTTGAAGATGAGATCGACATCCATCAACCGGTAGCGAATGATGGCGTAGCCGAAGGTCAGCGGCAGGAACACCAGCGAGAGGACCGAAATCTTGCTGAGCGCGCTCGGCTCCATTCCCATCAGATACGGAATCACGGAGAACAACGTATAAGGAGCGATGGCGAGGATCGTTCCGCGCGTGACCCACTTCATCTGCTGGCGCAGCAGCGGCGTGGTGATGCGGCGATAGGTATCCACCAGCACGGCGGCCGAGAGCACGAAGAGGCTCGACAGGCAGATGATGTCGAGCCGATCAAGATTCCAGCGCAGCCGCTCGCTGGGTGCGAGGGTGGTATTCGCGATAACATAAGCGCCAACTACCAGCAATCCTGGAACGTATAACGTCGGAATCAGCCAGCGATGGCGCTTGAGCCAGGTTTTGGGCTCGGGAAACGTAAGCGCAAAATGCAAGAAGAGCGTCGGCTGCAACATGCTGGCGACTACGCTCGACCAGTACACAATCCAATCGAACGCATTCAGCTTTCCCGTGTAGTGGAAGGCGTAAAGAACGAATGAGCTGAGACAGAAGACAAAGAAGTGCGTGGATTTCGGCGCCGACCAACGCCTGAGCAGCACATACAGGCCAATGCCGAGATAAATCAGCGCAATCAGCCGCAAGCCTATGTTGAGCGACTTGTCCGCGGGTACGAGGATCACCGGAGCCTCGAGGCGGACACCATTGCGGATTACGCCATAAGTCGCCTTTGAATAGGTTCCGGTCTGGAACAGATTGCGCACGCGCGCCGCCGCACTGCGCACTGGCTGGCCATTGATGTCGGAAAGCTGATCGCCCGGCTTGATACCCGCGTGTTCGCCCGGACCTTGTGCGCTCACGCGCTGGGCGTAAAGGTGGCCATTCGTCTCGAGCCACCAGATGCCATCATCGGGAACGAGGTAGTCGCGCTCCTTCTGGAAATTGATGGCGCCGAAGACGACGCAGGCGACCGTACAGAGAGCCAGCACAACGGCTGCGGCACGCAGTTGAGATTCCCTGGTCATGTGCTGGTCCGGCAAGCGCAGGCGGACTACACGACTGCTTGCTTCTGCCTTCTGAATTAGCAACTCTGGTGCCAACCGGCGGCCTCGGGGAGGGAAATGTAAGTCCTAGGGGCTTAGAGACTTCCATTCATTATATTCCGGCAACCGTAAGTATCCGTATGTTTTGTGGAACCAGTCTATGAAAAAACGTAGCCTGCCGTAACCAAGATGTGAGTACCTGCTTGAGTGGAAGCCTGAACACGCATTCCTGATTGGCAGGCTCCCTTACCGAGACACCCTATCGAGGCGTTTGATCTCCTCTGTGCTTCAACTGAGGCTCGGGCGGGTTTTGCTGAGGATTGTCGTTTGGACTGTTCTCGTTTTGGCTATTTGTGGGGGTGACCACAATCGGACGACCGGTTTCACGCTCAATGAGAGCAGGGCTCTTGCCGGAACGGCGCAGCAGATCCTGTTCAGCGGCGATGCTGGCTTCTGCCTTGTTGTCGTTCTTGTTCGCGACTTCTACCAGCTTTTTGCCTTCGTCCTCGGGACGGCTGGCCAGGGTTACGTGCTTTTCGTGATTGTCAGCTTCCTTCGCCTTGGCGTAGTAGTAGTCGGCGGACTCACGGTCGCCGTTCAGTTCGGCTACGTATCCCATGTTGTTCAACGCGAAGGCATCGTTGGGATCGAGCTTGAAAGCCTGCTCAAAATACTCGCGAGCCCTCTTACGATCATTGGAGTTGAGTGCGGAGACGCCACGCTGATTCAGACGTGCAACCTTGGCTGCCGTCGAGTCTTCCTTCTTCAGCGCTGATTGAACTTTCTTGGCGTTGCCGGCAGCGACTTTACTGATCGCCCGTCCGCGCCATGATTTGTTCACCGTCACCACTACCGGCTCGTCGGAGTTCGAATCGGCCGCGGCGCGATAGTAGTTAACCGCCGATTCCAGCTCTCCCTCTTTTTCTTTCACGTATCCCATATTGTTCAGCGTGAAAGGATCGCGGGGATTCAGGCGCAGCGCCTTCTGCAAAGCCTCGTCCGCTTCAGCGACCCGATCTTTGTTGAGAAGACTGATGGCTTCGACGTTCAGCACGTTGAGTTGGACGTCTCCGGTCTGAGCATGACCGGCGACTGCCGCGACGGTTTTGCCCTTGAGATCGTCGTTGCTCGATTGATCGACTGTAGCCTGCGAGTTCTGCTCCTGCGAAAGCTGATAAAAACGCTGCGCGCGATCGACATCACCTTCAAGCTCGGACATGTAGCCAAGATTGTTGAGTGTGAACGGATCGTTGGGGTCAATCAGATAGGCCTTGTAAAAGAGCTTCTTCGCGCGCTCATAGTCGTGCTTCTCCACGGCCTTCACGCCATCGCGATTCAGCGCCTGAACCGGCGTAGGTTTCGTGTGTTTGGGAATGCTGATACGAAAAGCCTTCTCTTCCGCGAACAGGACGGATGTGAGCAGCAGGAATGAAAGCAGCAGTCGCAATAAGACAGTTTTCACCAGGGTCATAACCTCCGCATCCGGCAGGCGTGCAGAGTCCTCTGCCGGAGCAGTTAGTTATGTGAGTAGCAGCACTGGATTTGGGTTGCACGGAACCGCTGCGGTAGGCGGTCGTCGGAGATGGCCGAACGGCCAACTCCGAGTTTCGATGAACTCGAAGACATTCTCAAGCGCAGCCGAAAAGATGGGCCGCCCACCGGCCAGCACCCCGGCTACCGCGGGCGGTTCTGTTGCATCCAACCTCACGAAGGAACAGAGCTGCTGTCTGGGCTCTGCCTGCACTTTCCCGGAGAGGCGATGCTGCGTTTCTCGATCTTCAACTTTCTTCTAGTGTCCACGATTGCTCTTGCTCAACAGCCGTCCGGAACTTCGGCGTCTCCTGCTCCAGGCACGCACATGGATCAATCGACGGTACAGACCGTCGGCACAACTCCAAGCGGCGCGGGCACCGTCCGCGGCACGCCACGTCCTTCACCGGATGCGGGAACCGCTCTGCCTACAGTCAGCGCGGGAGACTCTCTGGTTTCAAGTTCGCCAATGCCCGTCACCAAAACGCTGGCCGGAGGCGGGCTGGTCGATCCGAGCGATGTGAGCGACATTCTCGCGCCCAAACCGCTGCAGCCGAGCAAGCTGTCATTGATTGGCGGCACAGTAAAGAGCATCGATCAGATTCGCGATCACATGAGCGTTCGCGTCTACGACGCCAACGCCTTAAACGTGAAGTTCGATCAGCGCACCCACTTTTATCGCGATGGCAAAGAGACCACGCAGATGGCGGTGAAAAAAGGTGATCGCGTTTACCTCGATACCCAATTGTTCGAAGGCAAGGTGTACGCCAAGAACGTCCACGTGCAATCCGGCAGCAGTCCTGCCGACGCCAGTGGCCAAATCATGAGCTTCGATCGCAAAAAGGGTGAGATGGTAGTGCAGGACATGCTCGCGGGCACGAGCGTGAGGTTCCGCGTGACTTCAGAAACGAGAATCAAGCGCAAAGATATGCCCGGCACCCAAAGCTCACTTCTTCCGGGCGCGCTCATTGCCGTGAGGTTCTCGCCGCGTTCGCACGGCGCCATCGCAGACGAGGTCTCGATCATCGCTGAGCCGGGGACATCGTTCACTTACTTCGGTCGCGTGACGCATCTCGACATCCGCACCGGAGCGCTCGATATCGAGAATCGCGCCGACGGCAAGATCTATGTGATCCATTTCGACCCATCGATGCGCGTACCCGAAAATCTGCTGGTCGGCAGCACCGTCACAGTGGTTGCGAGATTTGAAGGTGATTCGTATACAGCGCAGAACATTCAGGTCAACGCCGGGCCAGATCAGGCGCTGGCCAGCCCGAACTCAGGGCAATCCCAGAATGGGAACTCGAATGTAAAGAAGCCGAGTTCGGATGACGATCAAGAATAGACAGTAGCCGAGCTGCAATGCAGCCTGACGGGTGGAAGCCCCCGACGCTGAGTCGCGGGTGAGAACACGCGCCAGCGTTCGAATCAAAATGCTCTGCTCGTAACGAACGCCCCTCTCGGTCTCTGACAACAAAAGACCCGCCGTGCGGCGGGTCTTAGTACTTTCAAGGTTCGGTGCGCCTAAATCTGTGTTGTCTTCCGGTTATTCAGGAGAATTCCGCAGACAAAAACAACGCCCGCAGCGATCAGCCATTCGCTGCGCCAGGTCTGGATCGCTTGCCAGTCGACCAGCGTGTTGGCGGTATACATGAACCCGGTTGCGACTGCTGCTCCGACGCAGGCTACTCCGAGGACGAAGCAAATCATCGCGCCGATGCTCAACCCGAGGCTGCGGCGAAGTTGGGAGAAGTCGACTGCATGCCAAAAGCTTTTGTTTTCGCGAGCCATCAGCGTCTCGCCCTTCGCGCGCCCGCACATGCGGCAGAACGGAGAATCGACTACGAACTCCGAGCCGCAATGGCAGCACAGGTCATGACGCACCGCTGGCTCAGCTTCGGTGACTGCCGTCTGCGCCACCCCACTTCCGTTTGCGGCGGGAGCGTCAGCTTCCCAATGCTCATAATCCAGCACTGGCTTCCAGTAGGAGCCTTCTCTTCGCAGAGGGTTGGTACTCATGGGAAAATTCCTAACTTTGTTGCTCGCACGTGAAGAGCCAAAGTTATGCATCCGTAACTCACGCGGATTCAACGTGTTAGGAATTTGTATCGGGGAAGTTATCGTGAAAGTTTTACCGCTCGCTTTCAAAATCGTCAGTTCCGGTGCCCCGACGCATACTGCGCGAAGGCATCTGGATGAGCTTGGGCTGGTCCTGCTCAAGCCAAAAGCGGAGCAGGATGAGGTCGGTGCTCTGGAAGCTGAGAGTTACGGGGCGTCCGGAGCCGTCGTTGAAAAGTTTGCGATCGAGCAGATGATTGAGCCGATCGACGGAAATGTTAAGCTCCGCCGCTGCCTCTGCTTCGTTGTAGCAATCCTTTGCCGTTCTAACCGGCCTGTTCATAGATAGAGTTCTCGCAGTCTTTCCGGGGGCAGGTTCTTTGTACCTGCTTCAGGGCAGCGCGAATATCAGGTAAACTTCGCAAGTACCCCGCCATGAAGCCTTACCCGGTCCTAAGCTCTCCGGTGCATGTACGTGCGGTTTTCCTACTGTGTTTCCTCGGTGGCTTGGTAGTAAATACCTTCGTGGTTAGCCCGCAGATTCTCAGCGCGTCGACTCCATCGGTACCTGCAACTCCATATCGGGCAGCAGACGATCCTCAGGTGAAGCTCGCGCTCGATGATTTTTACAACTTGGAGTATGACAAGGCGGTTTCGCAGTTCGAGCGTATCGAAAAAGCCCACCCGCAGGATCCTTTTGCGGTCGTTCACGTTCTGCAGGCGACGGTTTTCCGCGAGCTCTATCGCCTTAACCTACTGGACACTACTTTGTACGCGCACGATGGCTTCTTAAGCGGGCGGGCGGCCAACGGCAATCCGGCGGTTCGAGCTCAGGTGGATCGGCTTACGGCGGAAACCATCAACCTATGCAACGAGCGTCTGGCAAAGAATCCGAATGATGTCGATGCCCTGTACGTCCGGGGCGAGGCGCGTGGACTTAAATCGACTTACATCGCTCTGGTCGATAAGAGTTTCCTTTCCGCGCTGCGGAATGCCGTGGCCGCGCGCCGCGACCATGAACGTGTACTGGAACTCGATCCGAAATACACTGACGCCAAGACGGTCGTCGGAGCACATAACTACGTCGTTGGCAGCTTGCCGATGCCGGTGAAAATGCTGGCTGGAATCGCCGGGCTGGGGGGAAGCAAGAAGAAGGGTTTGGAGTATCTGCGGGAAGCGGCCAAAGACGGACACGAATCAAGCGTTGATGCGCGAGTGGCGTTGGCCCTGTTTCTCCGCAGGGAAGGCAAATACGACGAGGCAGGCAAGGTCGTTGACACATTGACGAAGCAATACCCAAAGAATTTTCTGTTTGCGCTCGAGGAATGCAATCTGCTGAAGGACGGCGGCAAGGGACAGGATGCGATCTCCTGCTACGAGCGATTAGTAGAAGGAGCCAAGGCCGGCCGCTATGCCGGCGCGCACATCGAATTCGCGACCTTCGGGCTTGCGGAGAGCCAGCGCGGACAGAAGAAGTACGATGAGGCGCTAAAAAATTACGAATTCACCGCCAGCGTCCCCACCGGACAGCTCAGCTTGCGTCAGCGAGCCGAGCTTGCCGCGGGACAGCTTTATGACCTGATGCGCGAGCGCAATCAAGCTGTCCAGGAGTATCAAACGGTCATCGCGCAGGACGACTCCTCGACACAGGCCGAGGTTGCGCGTAAGCTGCTGCGCGAACCCTATCGAGCGCAGTAGGAAAACACGCAATAGACGGTAGGCAGAACACCTTTAGGCCGGGGACACCGCGAAGCCCATTGCTACTGCTCATTGCCTGTCGCCTTATTGTGGAACTTTTTCGAACGCGGATTCGTTACCACTCTCAGGAGGACCTATGTACTGCAATTTCTGCGGACGCACGATGGCAGATGACTGCCTGTACTGTTCAGCCTGTGGACGTCAGTTGGGCGCTCGCGTGACGAGACGTCCGCTGGAACGCGCCAGAGAAGGGCGCAAGATCGCCGGCGTGTGCATGGGCTTCGCCCGTCACCTCGACGTCGACGTCACCCTCGTCCGGCTGGTGTGGCTGGTGCTGGCGTTGGCGAGCGGCGGTATTGGCTTTATTGGCTATCTTGTAGCTTGGATCATCATTCCTGAAGAGCCCGTGATTGTGCCTCAGGCGTATGTGGCTCCGACTCAGCCAAGCACACCATCTGCGTAACTGACCGAGTCTCACGTTGTGGCGGAGGTGAAGAATGTTCTTCGGACGCCCCTGGAATGACTGGATCGCGCAGTATTCGACCAGTCATCGGAA
>DATEKE010000010.1:0-11419 GCA_035277605.1 Terriglobales bacterium
GAGTGATCATCGAGAAAGCACAGTACGCGGTTGGCCGGTTCGTGCTTGGGACTGCGGCTCTCGGCCGAGCCTTTTTCGTACATGTACTTTGTCGCTAACACGGTTACGAGTACGCCCGACCAATCGGCGATGGCATTGCCGAAGAATGATCCCCAATGGGTGCTCGGGTCGGCATAGATGTAGAGAATCGTCCAGAGAATGAGGATGACGGTGGTCGTCAGACTCAGGGAATGGCGGTGCAGGAATCCCGTGTGACGATGATGTTTCCCTAAACCTGCTGTTTTGAATCGTTTATCGGAGGTATTCATCTAAAGTCCAGGCTTCAAATTATCCCTAAGGCATTGTTATACTGAAGCTTCACAGAGGAGAACCGAATGGCAACGACCACTACCCCGAACGTCGAAAACGCACCCAAGACCGCACCCGTGATTCTTACGCCCAACGCTGTGGCCAAGGTGAAAGAGATCATGGCACAGCAGGATCCTATGCCTGCCGGACTGCGTATCGGAGTGGTCGGCGGAGGCTGCTCAGGTTTTAGCTATTCTATGAATTTCGAGAACGCCCCGGGCATGATGGACAAGGTGCTCACTTTCGACGATCTAAAGGTTTTTGTGGACGCCACCTCTCTTATGTACTTGAATGGCTGCACAGTCGATTATCTGGAGACTCTGGAAGCTGCGGGCTTCAAATTCGAGAATCCCAACGTGAAGAGCACCTGCGGCTGCGGTTCGTCGTTCAACGTGTAATCACTCTCCTCTGCAACATCGAAAGCCTCGCGCAAGCGAGGCTTTTGTTTTAGATTGCCGTCCTCACCGTGGCGAGCTTGGATTGGTCGATCCCGTCCCCGGATTCGGGGTCGAACCAGGCGTTGTCGTCGGAGACATCGGGTTGCTGCTCGGCTGACCAAATGGCTGGTTTGTTCCTGGCTGGTTGATGCCCGGCGTCGCGATGCCCCCAGGCACTCCCGTCGCCGCTCCGGCGCCTAAACCTCCTCGCAGTGTGGGATCCATGGTTGGGTCATAGACGAACTGCCATTCGTTGTAATGATCTTTCTGCTGAAATTCTTTTAGAGATTCCTTTTGCGAAGGAATCGATACGCCTACGATTGCTCCGCCACCGAAAGTCTTGCCCGCGAGCTGATCTGTCGAAAACGGATTTCCTGCCGTTCCCGTCGGACCTTTGGAAGAATCTCCGGCAGAAGTAGATGGGCCTGAAGACGTGCTTTGTCCTGAGGTGTCTGGCGTAGTCGCAGATGTGGTTGACGACGCAGAGTTCGAAGACGTGCCCAGGCCAGTGCCGATCGTCGATGGCCCCAGCCCTGGTCCGGACGGACTCATGCCGCCGGTGGTTGTGATCTTCTGCCCAAAGAAGCCGGTCGGCGGCCTCGCCTGGCCAAACTGAATCGGCTGCCAGTCATCCTTTCCCGTTATGGGATCGAGGTACTTGCGGCGCAGAAAGCGAATATTGTTCGTGTTCTCGAGCTGGTCGAGATCCGATGGATAGCGCCCGAACTTCTTGTAGAAGCGGCGGATCGCGAGTGCATACTGCTCGCCGCGGCGGATCAGCTCAGCTTCTTTCTGTCGCTGAATGGCCTTCGCTGCTCGCGGCGCCGCCGCGCCGAGTGCAATCACCAGCAAAGTAAGAGCGAACAGGATGGCCAGCAGCACATAGCCCTGCTGTCTGCCAGACCGCCGAGTTGAATAACTACGACGCATGCTTCAGCCCTGCGTCAACGGAATCGTCTGACGGTTGTTGTTGAGCACATCTTCAATCTCAACCTGATTACTCTGAATGCGCAGAATCTTGTACCTGCGATTTACGATGTCGCCTTCACGTCCAATAAATACCGCATCGCCGTTTGCCAGGAAAATGCTTTTCGGCTCTCCAGGCTTATTGGCGAAGCCGAAAAACTTAAGCGGGATTGGCGGCGGAGGAGGTGGAGGCGGCGGGCCTATCGGCACGTCGGCTTTCACCACCGGGTGACTCGGCTGGACCATCGGCGGAGGCGTCGCTTGTGCCTCGAAGATGTTGCGTCCACTGCCCTTATATTCCGCAGCTTCGCTGTTCTTCAACAGATCGGTACGCAGCGTCGGGTCGAGCGGGGCCGGCGACTTGCCCCTGGCGCCTCCGTGCGCATTCGCTGTTTCCGACTGAGCCGGTACCGCATTGGGAACGGAAGCGGCGACGCTCGGAGTTGGAGAGCCGTACGATAAAAACATGCGCACAAGAAACACGACAGCAATCGCCATGAGCGCAAGCATGACGTAGAGTTCTTTCTTCTTTTCCGCTCCAACTTTCATCGCTGTTAAATACGCAAATATGTGTCGAGCTTCATATCGAGCTGGACGTCGCCTTTGCTCGCGCCTTTATCGGACTTCTGCCCCGTCAGGCCAACGCTATCGATAATGAAAAACATCTTGTCGCGCTCGACCGCGTTCATGAATTTCACGATGTTTACATACGGTCCGGCAAGTCCCGCATGAATTTCCAGATTTTCGATATTGTCAAGCTGGCCGGGATCGGTCTTGTAGCTCACCGACGTGATGCGTATGTGATTCGCGTTTGCCAGTTTTCCCAATTCGGCAACGACGTCGGAGTAGCGACTGGGCAACCGGGTCTGCAGAAAGTGCGCATCGTCCTTCTGAGCCTGCGACAATTTCTGGTCGATGCCGCGCAGCGGGACGGTCGTGCGGCTCAACTCTCGATATTCGTTCTGGGCCTGCTTCTGTACCTGAGCAGGTTGAGCTGCCGCTCCACGCAGTGGTAGCAGCAAATAGATCACCGCAGCGGCATCAATGCAGGCGAGCACAGCCAGCGTAGTGATGATCCGGTTTCTCGAACGAGAAAGATCCGCCATCTACTCGCCTCCCTCGATCGCCTCATGCGGCAAATACGACGCAACAATGTCTGACCTGACGCCGCTCTGTTCTCCGACTTTAGTGTGCGTTTCAACCGCCAACTGGGGAGAGCGGAAGTGCGGCGACTTTTCCATATTCCGGAGAAGTTCGACGGCCGTATCCCGGTTTTCGCCTTCCACTTCGATTTTTAAGGTGAACCGATTTCGCTGGTCCAACGGAGCGATTGAGGTCACGCGCAGCCCGGCGGGCATGACTTTCTCCATGTCCTCCATCAGCTTCGTCCAGGAAAACGATTTTTTCAAAATGGCACTGTTCAGAAACTGCGACTCGTCGCGCGTGCCCCTGTTCTCCGGACGCGCGAGTACCTGCTGCGCCATTGCCGATTCTCTTTTGAGCTCTGCCAGTCTGGCCTGCGCTTGACGAGCGCTCTCCCATTCGCGCTGTGAATCCTGATAATGGCGGATGGAAATGAACACCATGAAGGCGGTAAATAGCGCCGTCAATACGAGCGCAGTTCCCCACTGGCGGTAGAACCGCCCTTCGTCCTCATACGGACGCGAGGCAAGGTTGACGGCGATCTTCATGAACGGGTAAGCACTCCAGCGATTCCGGATAATGCTGATTTGGGAATTTCGTCTCCGGAAAGACTCTCGCCCACGTCGATTCCCGAATCGAGGCTTTCCGGCCGTATGCCGGTCTGCTCCTGCAATGCCTGCGCCAGTTCCTCACTGGGGGAAGACGAAATCAGGAATATATGTTCGATCTTGGCGGAATAGTTGTCCTCAAAGAATACGATCGAGGGATACACCTCATTGGCAATCTCGGTCCCCGTGCGATTCGGCAAAGCATCGAGCGCGCGGTAAAAGATGATTTCGTTGCCTTGAGCAATGGCTACGGAAATGTAATTTCCATCCACCTTCACGAGCAGTGTTGGACGCTCCGCTTCAATCGCGCTAAGCGCCGCCAATGTGGATGGCAAGACCACACCGGGTTCATAGCCTGCGCCGCGAATCACAGATTCGTACTCATTCAATACTTCTCGCGGACAGACGGCCGCCAGCACTTTTACCGCCGCATCTTTTCTATAACTCTGGAATGAGAGAGCGGCGTGATCGGCGTCGAACGGGACCGATTTCCGCAAACGGAACCGGAGAATGGGCTCGGCTTCAACCGTCTTCTCGGGAAGCGTATCGAAATCGAGCAGCAGCACGCGAATCGCTGCGTCGGGCAGCACAACCACGACGTCGCGCTTGCGGCCTCCAACAGCCGACAAGGCGCTTTCGACCGTTTGAGTCAGAGCAGTGGGATCGGCGATATTTCCAGGAGTGAGGGACGGCCGCACAAGATCTCGCTCCAGCTTTCGCCAGGTGTGTACATCGAGGCGGCTGCCATCGGACTTGGCGCGAGCGGCGATTACGCCTTGCGGGGTAATCTCGCACGCGAGTCTCGGTTTGGGAATGCGATTGCGTGCCATGTTATCTCGATGTCTCGATGAACGTGACTTTATTGATTTCCTTCAGCGTGGTAGTTCCTGATCGAACTTTGGCCAATGCCGACTCGCGCAGAAAGCGCATGCCCTCTTCCCGCGCCGCTTTCCGTACTTCCGACGTCGGTTTCTTCTCCAGAATCAGTTCGCGGATACGGTCAGTGAGATCGAGCAGTTCATGGATCGCCGTCCGACCCTTGTAGCCGGTCCCGGCGCACTCAATGCAGCCTTCGCCTTCGTAGAACGTGAACTCTCGCCACTCGGGAGTATCCATGCCGCTGGCCTCAAGTTGTTCCGGAGTGTAGCGGACAGGCTTCTTACAGGAGTCACAAATCACGCGCACCAGGCGTTGCGCCAGGATGCAATTCAATGCCGACACAAAGTTGTAGGCTTCTACGCCCATATTGAGGAAGCGCCCAATCACATCGACCACATTGTTGGCGTGAACGGTGGTGAAGACGAGGTGTCCAGTAAGCGCCGACTGAATGGCAATCTGAGCCGTCTCGGTATCGCGAATTTCTCCGACCAGAATCTTGTCGGGATCGTGGCGCAGAATCGATCGCAAGCCGCGTGCGAACGTCAGCCCTTTCTTTTCATTAACCGGAATCTGCGTGATGCCGCGAATCTGGTACTCAACCGGATCTTCGATGGTGATGATCTTGTCTTCTTCGCTCTTAATCTCATTCAACGCTGCGTAAAGTGTGGTGGTCTTTCCTGATCCGGTTGGACCGGTGACCAACACCATGCCGTACGGCTCTTTGATATACCGCCGGAAGTGCCGCAGATCTTCTTCGTCGAAACCAACCACATCGAGCGTAAGTTTGCGGAACTTCTCGCTCATTGATTCTTTGTCGAGCACGCGAAGTACGCCATTCTCCCCATGAACCGTGGGCATGATCGAGACGCGGAAATCGATCAGCCTGCCTTTATATTTCACGCGGAAGCGTCCATCCTGGGGCACGCGGCGCTCGGCAATGTCCAGCTCACTCATGACCTTGATGCGGGAAACAATGGTCGAGTGATGCTCTTTCGAGATCGGCGGCATCGCCTGCTGCAGCACGCCATCGATGCGGTATTTCACCGCGACGGAATCGTCCATGGTTTCGATATGGATGTCACTGGCCCGCCGCTCGAGCGCGGTAAAGATCATCGTGTCCACCAGGCGGATGATCGGGCTGATGTCCTGCTCTGAGGTCAGGCGCTCGATCGAGATCGTCTCGTCGCCGGCTTCGTCCTCGCGAACAACATCGAAGGTGAATCCTTCGGTCGCCTCTTCGAGTACGCGCTGCGACTGCTCGGTCTTCTTCAGGATCTCGTCGATCTGCTCCATCGTGGCAACTTTCGTCTGCACACGCTTGTTCAGCAGCAGGCCGATCTCATCGATCATCATCAGCTGGCTGGGATCGGAGATCGCAATCGTGAGTTCATCGCCATTCTCTTCGAGGGGAACGAAGTTATAGCGGAACATGAGATCGACCGGTACGGTGCGGAAGAGTTCGTGCTGGATGTGATAGTTCTTCAAATCGACGAACTCGCGACGGTAGCGCTTGGCCAAATCGCGCGCGCGGGCCTCCGAGCCGCTATCTGCGGCTCCGGGCACGAAAATTGCAGAATCTGCCATTTCGAAATCCTTTATCCGCCTGCGATCGCACCCAATTGAAAGATCGGCAGATAGAGCGCGATCAGGACAAACGCAACCACGATGCCCATCACAATCAGAATCGCAGGCTCAATCAACGACAAAGCAGCCCCCAGCGCGGTCTGAACGTCTTCCTCGAGAAACTCCGCAACCGAAGTCAACATGGCGGGAAGCGCTCCTGTCGATTCGCCAACCTCGACCATCTCATATGCCAATTCGGGAAATACTCCGCTCTCTTCCATGCTGCGCGAGAGCGGACGTCCCTCGCGAACTTTGTGTACAGAGTCAAGCACCGCCTTCGAAACCAGGCGGCTCTCCATGGAATGGCCGGAAGTGTCGAGCGCCTGCACCAGCGGCAAGCCGCCGCTCAGGAGGGTGGACATAGTGCGCGAAAACAGCGCGACCTGATACTTGAGCCAGATGTCTCCACCGATAGGCATTGCCAGCCGTAAACGATCGAATGCCAGCGCCCCTGCGTCGGTTTTGCTCCAGCGCCATAACAGGAAAATGGCCAGCGCAACCGCGGGAATCGCAAACAGGATCCAGCGCTTGACGAAGTCGCCAACGGCCAGCACAAAGACGGTCAAAGCGGGCAGGTGGCCATTCCCAATCTGGGAATATAGCGTCTGGAACTGCGGTACCACATAGCTGAGCAGGAAGGTAAACATCAGCGTGACCATGGTCACCAGCAGCGCAGGATAGATGAGCGATGCGATCAGCTTCTTGCGGAACGTCAACGCGATTCGCTGGAACGCAATGTAGCGTCCCAGCACCTCTTCCAGGTTGCCGCTCTTTTCGCCGGCCAGCAGCGTGGTCGTATAAACACCCGAGACCGCTCCCGGAGCAGCATGACGAAACGCGTCCGACAGCAGCTCGCCGGTCCGTACCCGCTCCCGCACATTCTCGATGATCGACTTCAGATATCGGTCCTTCTGCCGCTTGCTGAGAAGATCCAGGCCCTGCAGGATCGGAAGGCCAGCTCGAATCAAGGTGAGAAATTGTGAGTTGAAGATTACGAAATGCTCGAGCTTTATCCTCTTCTGCCGTCTATGGGCGGCCCCACCCAGCAACCCTCGTGTTTTGATGGAGGTAACCAGCAGACCTTGCTGAGCGAAGCGGTCGCGCACCTCGCCCACAGAAGCGCCATGCTCCAGGTGCTCGGAGAGATGTCCGCGTTCGTCTGCTGTCTGAACCAGGTATTCCGCCATGCCGAATACTGAAAGTCTAACATTCGGAAATCAGCACTACAGACATGTTCCGAACGTGATTTGATGCGGGTATCAAAGAGGTGAACGTAGGAAATAGAAGAACTTGCAGCAGAAGGATAGGTTGTTCCTGAGCACGGAAGTACCCGGTTGTTGAGCCATCAGGATCAATGCAGAACGGCATTAATCCTGGATTATTCACGACGCACAACGATTCTGCTCTTGGTTTTTGGTGCTAACCGTTTCAAAAGAGAACGATGCATGCCCTATGGGTCGAAAGAAGCGCAGCCCAGTTGCGTAAGCCCCTGGGGTAAGAAAACAAATTTCACTCAGGAGCCCTGAAAGGGCGGCATAGTCGTCCGAGCTAGTCACAAGCGCGCGTCTGTGTGTCGCCCTTTCAGGGCTCGCCTGCTGTGTACGTTTAACCCGGGGCTGACGCCACCGATCTGCGCTTCTTTCGGCGCGCTGGGCCCGCATCTAGCCTGCAGCTCTCGTTGTACAATCGCGCTTCTCCATGAACAAGAAGCTTCGCGCGATTCTGTTCCTCGTTCTTCTCTCCCCTTGTTTGCACGCGCTCGAGCGCCAGGATGCGAGCGTCTATCATGCTCGCCGCGTCGCGCTGTCAAAGAAAACCAATGGTGGAGTCGTTGTACTGTTTGCTCCTGTCGAGCGGCCTGACGAAATATTCGGCTTTCATCAGGATTCAAATTTCTATTACCTGACCGGCTGGACCGAACCAGGCGCAGCGCTCCTCATCGCGTCGGCTACAGAAGCTACTAACGACGCGCGCGACAATGCTCCCGCGCGTCCCTACACCGAGATTTTGTTCCTGCCTGCACGCAACCTGCAGGAAGAGAGGTGGCTGGGTCCCAAATTGGGACCAGGGGATGCGGAGGTCACGCGGCTCACGGGATTCGAGAAAGTCGAGCCGCTCGACAAAATGCACGACGAACTGGCCGCAGTCGCGCCGAGTCATGGCGCCATCTATTCCGATCTCGGCGGCTACAACGAGGATTCAGCTTCGGTTGAGCCTCTCGCGTGGCTTCGTCGAGGACAATCGTTCGGCGGATTCTTTGGTTTTAGAGAAGTAAAGCCATTGATCGGTCAGCTTCGAACAACAAAAGACCTGGGCGAAATTGATCTCATCGTCAAAGCCACGCGCGCCTCGATGGCGGGCCATCTCGCCGCACTAAAGGCGATCCATCCCGGCGTAACCGAACGCGAGATCCAGGCCCTGATGCAGTACGAATATCAGCGGCGCGGCTGCGAGCGTTCCGCCTATGCTCCGATTGTGGGATCCGGATTCAACTCGACCGTGCTGCACTATTCGGAAGATTCCGGCACTATGCACTCGGGCGATGTAGTCGTAATGGACGTGGCCGGCGAGTACTCGATGTACGCCTCTGACATTACGCGCACGGCTCCAGTGAACGGCCACTTCACCGCACGCCAGCGCGAGATCTATAACATTGTTCTCGGCGCCCAGCAGGCGGCCATGCAGGCATTCAAAGCCGGCGTGTCGCACATGAGCGGCACCGGGGCTGATTCGCTAAACAAAGTCGCGCGCGATTACATCGATTCCCACGGCAAGGACCTGCACGGTGCGTCGTTAGCGAAGTACTTCATCCACGGCCTCGGACACTACGTTGGCCTGGATGTCCACGACGAAGGCGACTACACCATGCCGCTCGACAAGGGATCAGTATTCACGATCGAGCCCGGAATCTACATTCCCGAAGAGAAAATCGGCGTGCGCATCGAAGATATCTATTATGTGGACCAAAATGGGAACCTGGTGCAGATCACGAAAGACCTGCCGCATACCGCGGATGAGGTAGAAGCGGCGATGAGGGCGAAATAGAACGCAGGCCCGGAGACTGCGTTATGACACCCCGTAAATGCCTGTCATCCTGAAGCGCTTCTTCTGCGCGAAGGATCTCCGGCAGTCTTTGCGACTTATAGGCAGCAGAGAGGCTCTTCGGCCCAACAGCTTGGTGTGATGGTGGAAGAGCCACGCCGGCGGCAATTCAGTCCCACAGATCGCGGGAGATCCTTCGCGCAATAGAAGCGCTTCAGGATGACAGGCTCTTAGATCTTGGAACGAACATACGTGTAGATCTTTGGAGCGAACCCTACGTGGTGAACAATGCAGGCTTAGGCCTGACGCACTGACGCAACCAAATCGCTCTTCTTTCGTCTAAGCACCAACGCAGGAGACAACCATGGAAACTCTCTGGCAGGACGTTCGGTACGGCATCCGGCAATTGCGCAAAGCACGCGGGTTCACGCTGATCGCCATCCTCACGCTCGCGCTAGGTATCGGCGCGAACACGGCGATTTTCACGGTTGTAAATACGATCTTCCTCCATCCCCTGCCTGTGCACGATCCCGACCACCTTATGGGCATCTTCACTACCGACCAGCGCAATCGCGGCGGCCTGAATACCTTCCTGCCGATCTCGCAGCCGAACGCCAAGGACGTTGCCGAGCGCTCGCAATCGTTCTCCAGCGTGATGATGTTCACCGGGGCAGGCGTGAGCATGACCGTCGAAGGCAAGCCGCAGGCGTTCTTCGCGCAACTGGTCTCGGGGAATTTCTTCGATGTGCTTGGAGTGAAAGCCGCGCTAGGACGAACATTTCGTCCCGATGAAGATCAGCAGGGCGCTGCGGGAGTGGTCGTGCTGACGCACGGCGTTTGGGAGCGGTACTTCGCGTCGAATCCCAATGTGATCGGCCAGAACGTTCTGCTGAACGGCCAGGGGTTCACCATCGTCGGCGTAATGCCGCGCGGCTTCAAAGGCACAGCCGTGCTCGGCGGTCCCGATCTCTGGGTGCCTATGGCGACGCACGATCAAGTCCTCGCCGGCGTGCTCAAGGAGATGTACAACGACCGGCGCTTCCTCAATTTCTTTGCTGTCGGCCGGCTGAAACCCGGAGTGGGAATCGATCAAGCGCGTGCCGAGCTCAAGAACGTTGGCTCCCAGCTCGAGCACGACTATCCCATTCCCAATAAAGGACGCAGCTTCACCGTCGTGCCTCTGCTCGAATCCACGCTGAATCCGAACGTTCAAGGTCAGGCAGAGCGCGCGGGCGAATTGATGATGGGAGTTGTCGGCCTGGTACTGCTCATCGCCTGCGCCAACATTTCCAACTTGCTTTTGGCGCGGGCAGCGGGAAGAAAGCGCGAGATTTCCATTCGGCTCGCGATCGGCGCCTCGCGTGCGCGCATTGTGACGCAACTACTCACGGAATCGATCCTGCTGGCGCTTGCCGGCGGAATCGCGGGTCTCGGCGTAGCCTACATTGCGCGCGATGTGCTCTGGAGCTTCAGGCCGCCGTTCCTGCTGCAAGCCAATAATCTGGAGCTTTCGCTCGACAGCAACGTGCTCGTCTTTACGCTGCTTATTTCTCTGGCAACAGGCGTGATCTTTGGATTGCTGCCGGCCCTGCAGGCATCGCGTCCCGATCTGGTAACCGAGCTGAAAGAGCGCGCCGGATCAGAAATCTTTTCCGGACGCCGCTTTGGCATTCGCAGCGCCTTTGTCATGCTGCAGTTCGCGCTCTCCCTTGTCGCGCTGATTGGCGCAGGCCTCTTTCTTGTGAGCCTGCGCAACGCGCAGAACATCGAACCGGGGTTCGACACGCATAATCTCGGCATGTTGTCGTTCGATCTCGGCGCGCTGAATTACGACGAGCCAAGAATGCGCGAATTCCAGCGCCGCGCGGTGGAAGCTGCTCAGACTCTTCCCGGAGTCACGTCAGTAACTCTGGCGACCAACGTTCCTCTATTCGGAGGCACCGCCATCTCGCGCAGCGTCTTCCCAGAAGGGGAAGAGGGGACGTCGACCCGCACCGGCATTCTTACCCAGACCGACAACATTGCTCCCGACTATTTCCAGACACTCGGTATTCCGATCATTCGTGGACGCCAGTTCGACAGCACCGACCGCGAAGAGAGTCTGAAAGTAGCCATCATTAACGAAGCCGCAGCGCATCGCTTCTGGCCCAACCAGGATCCAATCGGCAAACGATTCAAGTTCTTTGGGCTGGATTACTTCGTTCAGGTAGTCGGCGTGGCGCGCGATGCCAAATACAACACCCTGGGCGAAGAGCCAACGCCGTACATGTACTTGCCGTTGATTCAAACGCCCAGCCCCGGTTTGACGCTGTTCTTCCGCTCAAGTGGCGATCCGCGTATTGTGCTCGCTTCAGTGCGCGAGCGCGTGCAGGC
>DATEKE010000011.1:0-7401 GCA_035277605.1 Terriglobales bacterium
AGATGAGGTCGGAGCGCAGCGCGTCAAGCTTGAGTGGCTCGTCGTACACGACGGCAGCGCCGGAGTCGAGCGACATCACGTCGTCCTTTGCGGTCTCCGGGTTCATCGCCACCAGCATGTCGATCTCTTTCTTGCGGGCGATGTAGCCGTGCTTGCTGCAGCGGATGGTGTACCAGGTAGGCAGGCCGGCGATGTTCGACGGGAAGAGGTTCTTGCCGGAAACCGGGATGCCCATGCGAAACAGGCTGCGGAGCAGAACGGTGTTGGCCGACTGCGATCCCGATCCGTTTACCGTGGCTACCTGAATACTGAAATCGTTGACGATACGATTGCGTTCAGAACCTTGTGCAAGGTCCTGAACGGCTAAGTCCCCTGATGCCATGAATAGTCCTTGAACGAATAGTTCCGTACTGCGAGCAATCTGAGCAGTGGGAAAACAAAATTATAGTGCCGTTCAGGGGGTGAAAGGAGCAACTTTCGTCAAATGGAAGTTGCGTGGTGTTCGTTGGAGGCGTGAGAAAGCTGAACAGCGGAACGCCTGGTTCTCAATTGTGAGTCCGAACGCAGTTAGGAATCCCTATTGTGCTCATGCATTCTCGGAATGGTAGGGATTCCTCATCCGCCTCAGGCGGACTCGGAATGACAAGGCCGAAGGATTGCTCCTTCGGCCGTTGCTGAGGGTATTGAGTTGACTTAGCTAGGCTTCTTTGCCGCAGCCGCGGGACGCCGACGTGCCGGAGCCCTTCTGGCTGCTGGATGATCTGGAATCGGTTTGATCTTATTTTCATCCACCGTCGGTTCGGTGCCCTGGTAAGTAGCGCCGGCCGGCACGATCCAGAACTCAGCGACTTTGCCTGCTGTCCCGCCGGAACGGGTCTCAATCCGATTCGGATCAATGCCCTTGTCATTGGTGAGGTAGAACTTCGCATCTACCGCACGCTCGGCAGAGAGGTTCGGACGCTTCTCGGTCGGATCAGTGGACCCAACGATCACAAGCTTTGAATCGGGCTCGCGCTGCAGACGCAGAGCCACGTCGTCCAGCACCGCTTTGGCGGTGTTGTCGACGCGCCACGGCTTCAGCTTGTTCGGGAACTCGATCTGGTTAATCTTGCTCGCTTGTGGCGGAGGGGGCGGAGGTGGAGGTGGAGCTTCGACCGTAGCAGTCGTCTGCGTGTTCGCGCTCAGGTTGCGATCATCGGTCACGGTACTGGTGACGGTAATCGGACCGGGCTGCGCACCAGTCGTGTTCAGAGTAGCGTTCGGTCCATTCGGCGTCAGATTGCCGGAGCTCGATTCATGCTTGTAAGTGAGCGGACGATTGTCCGGGCTTTGACCTTGGCAAGAAATCTGGACTGTATCTCCAGGACGAACCGTAGTTGGATTCGCGGAGCAAGAGATCGTCGGCGGCTGGTTCTGCTTCACGCTGAAGGTCGCGTTGCAGCTCGCAGTGCCTTTCTTGCCGTCGCTGATGTTGGAGGTAACGGTGTACGAACCGGGGGCAAGTCCGGCCGTATCAACGTTGACCGTCGGACCGTTGCCGCTTACTTTTCCGCCAGTCGCGGTGTAGGTATAGCTGAGAGTTCGCTTCGGATTAAAGCCGGAAGGCTGAACCGTGATCTGCACCGGCTCGCCCGCCATCACTTCGGTCGGCTGCGCCGAGCAGGAGGCGGTGGGAGGAGCCGGAGGCGGCCCAAGGGTTCCGAAATGGAATACCAGGCCGCCGCTGAGTTTTACCGCGCCCATATTGTCGCGGACCGAGCCCACACCCGGGCCATTCACGAAGCCAAAATTATGGTGGCCATATTCGTACTCAGCCTCAAACAGCCGAATGGAGAGCTTCTTGAATGCCTGCAGGTCGAAGCCGCCTCCTCCGGTAAATCCAAAACCTACAGACTTACCGAATCCGCGCGCTTCTTCATGATTGATACCGAAACTCGCGAGTCCGAATGGCGTAAGTCCTTCCAAAGGAATCCGGAAGGTTGGGCCTGCTGTGAGCGTATTAATGGTGTTGATGTCGCCGAAGTGATTGCCCGTCTCAACCACGCCGCCGAAGTACTTGTTGAACCAATACGACGCGGCAACGGTGAATCCGGCGGGAATACCTTTGTTCCCATTCACCGCTCCGTTAGGACTCAGCCATGAGTATCCGGTGAAGACGTCCACTTTGGACGGCTGGTTCTCATCGGAATATGTGCTGGGAGCGGGATTCGCAGGTGGTGCGGGAGCGGTCTGCGCCGCTGCGTTGTTTGGCTGCGTCGCCGTCCCTTGATCGGATTGCTGCGCCGCCAACCCCACAGACGCAGCAACGATTGCCAGCAATAGACGGCCTATGAAACTCGAAAAGCGAGGTGACATGCGCGTTTCCTCCAAAGAAACAACACGAGAACAGCTTCAAGAGAGACCGATACGGCTAGATAGTGAGCCCGAGACCCCGGACTGCAAACGAAAATTGTACAGCATCATTTAAGGTGCTGAAAAGCAAGCGGCTGCCCGGCAACTCTTCTTTACAAAGCCGCCAGGGCTGACTCGCGCCAACCATACAACCAACAGTTCCAAAAAAGTTCTGCTAACCACGACTGAGGCCCGAAGTCTATCGGAAAGACAGGAGGTCCAATTTGATGCTCCGAACAGGTACTCTGGTTGCAATTGCATTGTTCTCATTTGGGACTCTCAACGCGCGGGCATTCGCCGGCCATCATGGATTGAATGTCAGCATCGATGACGATCAGCCGGTAACCACGTGCGATCAAATCCATGTACGGTCCGATGATCGCCAGGTCGCGCGTTCGGAAGACCGGCTTACGTTGCCCGAGACCTCGTCTACGGTACGCATCCGCGCTGCGCAGAATGGCGGAATTTACGTGTATGGAACCGACCGCAAGGACTTTGCTGTCCTCAACTGCAAGCTTGCGACGGACGACGAGCAAGCCACTGCGGAACGCCGTCTGTTGGACATTAAAACTTCGTTCGACGGTGGGCAGCTCAGCGTGAGCGGCCCTGAGGACGGCGATTGGACCTCGTACCTCATCGTGCAGGCGCCGCGTACGAGTTCACTCTCTTTGAATGCGCTGAACGGCCCAATTTCCTTTTCTGGAATGAGCGGCAAGGTCGAAGTGCAGAGCACGAACGGTCCGCTGTCGATCAAGGATTCCTCCGGCCAAATCAGTGCGGATATCACGAACGGTCCGATCAGCTATGCGGGCGGATCCGGGGATGTTAAGCTGCGCGCCGAGAATGGTCCAATTGCCGTGAAGCTCGCAGGCACTTCCTGGAATGGGAAAGGGCTCGAGGCCGAGTCGACGAACGGCCCGCTGGCGCTGAAGATGCCGAACAACTATACGTCCGGCGTGCTGGTGCAGACGCGCGGCTACTCGCCCTTCCACTGCTCCGGGTGCGAAGGAGCGCGCAAGGATTTCGACGAGGATAACAAGAGCGTTCAATTCGGAACTGGTCCCACAGTCGTCAGGCTTTCCACGGTGAATGGGCCAGTGTCGATCAATGAGAACGACATGGAATAGCCCTCAGGACAGATCTATATAAGGATGTGTCGCCGGGACGGGCTTGTTCACGTTTAAGATGTTGAGCCGTGAAACACAATCGCCTGACCCGGCGCCGCTTTCTTGAGCTCAGCACTCTCTCCCTCGGAGCTGTTGGTCTTCACCCTTCTGGATTATCTGCGGCGGCAGACCGAGGCATCTCTCTCGTCTGTGATCCTGATGATCCAATTTGCGCGAGCCCGCCGGTTGCATGGGCGCGGCAGGAATTGAGCGCCGCCATTTCCCAGACCGGGACTGCCGTCCGACAGTTTTCATCCATCGCTCAGGCTCCACAACCAGACCCCGCCGTTGTTATCGTAGACCACCGATCTGCACTCGCCCTGCAGGCGCTGAAAGCTGCCGGAGTAGCTCCCCCTGCCACGCCTGAATCTCTCGCGGTTGTACATTCCAGATACAAGGACAAATCCATTCTGCTCGTCTGCGGAGCCGATGCTCGCGGCTTGATGTACGCGTTGCTTGAACTCGCGGATCGCGTTCGTCACGGTGAAAGCCCGATCAGTGTAGTTACGAATCAGCAGAGAGTCATCGAGAGCCCATTCAATCAAGTCCGCAGTATCGGACGTTTATTCGTAAGCGATGTGCAGGACAAACCATGGTTCAACGACCGGAAAATGTGGCCGGCATACTTTTCCATGCTGGCGGCTCAGCGCATTAACCGCTTTAGTCTCAATCTGGGAATCGGTTTCGATTTTCTGCAGCATGTAACTGACTCCTACTTTCTGTTTGCTTATCCTTTTCTTTTGCAAGTCCCTGGATATGACGTGCGTGCCGTCAATCTGTCCGATGCCGAACGCGATCACAACCTCGAGATGCTGCAGTTCATCTCGCGCGAGGCGGTGTCCCACGGAATCGATTTTCAACTCGGCATCTGGACGCACGGCTATCAGTGGACCGATACTCCGCAGTCCAACTACACCATTTCGGGACTCACTCCGGAGAATCACGCTGCCTATTCCCGCGATGCACTGGCGGCTTTGCTGAAGGCCTGTCCTGATATCAGCGGCGTCACGCTGCGGACGCACGGCGAGAGCGGGGTGCGAGAAGGCAGTTACGACTTCTGGAGAACCGTCTTCGAAGGAGTTTCCAAATCGGGACGAAACGTCGAAATCGATCTCCATCCCAAAGGCCTCGACCAGAAGATGATTGACTCAGCGCTGGCGACGGGCATGCCGGTCAGGCTCTCGCCCAAGTACTGGGCCGAGCACATGGGACTGCCGTACCAGCAGACCGCGATTCGCGAGCTCGAAATGCCACGGGAGGCTCCCAAAGATGGCACCTTCTTCGCGCTCAGCACGGGATCGCGAATTTTCACACGCTATGGATATGCGGACTTCCTGCGCGAGGATCGTCCCTATAGCCTGATCTACCGCATCTGGCCCGGTACGCATCGGTTTCTGCTCTGGGGCGATCCGGTTTCCACCGCAGCTCACGCGCGAGCATTCCAATTCTGCGGCAGCAATGGAGTGGAGCTTTATGAGCCGTTGTCGTTCAAAGGCCGTCGAGGTTCCGGCCTTCCTGGAAGTCGCTGCGCTTATGCTGAGGCGTCACTCAATCCAGTTCGAGATTGGGAAAAGTATCTTTATACCTATCGCGTATGGGGCCGGCTCCTTTACAACCCAAACGCTGATTCGGACGTTTGGCGCCGGCAACTGCGGAGGGATTACTCACATAATGCCAGTGCTGTCGAGAATGCTCTGGGCGCAGCAACCCGCATCGTTCCACTCATCACGACCGCACACTTGCCTTCAGCGGCCAATGACACATACGGTCCGGAGTTCTACACCAACCAGTCGACCGTAGATGCGACGAAGTATTCGCCTTATGGCGATACTCCTGCTCCGAAAGTCTTCGGCAACGTCAGCCCTCTTGATCCAGAATTGTTCGCGCGCACTAACGATTTCGCCGCCGAGCTTGTCAAAGGCCAGCATGGAGCAAAGTACAGCCCAATCGAAGTCGCACAATGGCTCGAGGATCTTGCCGCACTCGCAGCAACACAACTGGCCAATGCGCAGAAGGCAACCGCTCCACACACGCCGGAGTTCCGCCGCGTTTTGGTTGACGTCAGTATCCAGATCGGGCTTGGGAGATTCTTCGCCGCCAAGCTCCGCGCAGCTGCTCTGTACGCGATTTACGAGCAATCCAGCGATCGCACAGCTCTGGAGCAGGCGCTAAAGATGTATCGGCAGGCACGTGATTCGTGGGCAGATTTTACGAGTCAGGCGGCCGGTATTTATGTGAAGGACATCACCTACGGTCCTCGCCCATATCAGCGCGGCCAGTGGAGTGATCGCCTGGCTGCGATTGAAGATGATGTTGCCGAAATGACTGAGAGATTGGAAGGACTACAAGCCGCGTCCGAAAGCTCGGAAAGCACGCGCGCTGCCATTGCCGAAGCACTGGGGCGGCCACACCGGGAAGTCATCCAGTGCAACCACGTTCCGCCTGCGAACTTCATTCCTGACCAGGAACTGCAGCTGTTTCTTACAATAACTGAAGCTCCAGTTCCCAGTTCGGTGTTGCTGCACTATCGCCATGTGAATCAGGCTGAGCGGTACCAATCGTTGGAAATGCGGCTCGAAGACGGCAAAGCTCGGGCGGCAATTCCAGCCAGCTACACTGATTCAGTTTTCCCAATTCAGTACTACTTCGAGCTTCGGCAGAGCCGCCGGGCATGGCTGTATCCCGGCCTCAATGCGGAGCTGAGCAATCAGCCGTACTTCGTGGTGCGTTCGGCGAAGCCACGATCGAGCTAAGAAGCGCAATCGGCGCTGGAGAGCGTGACCAATTACCATCCGGGCAGTAGAGTGAACTGCCACCCATGATCTCGTAGCGGACGATTGTGTGGACGAGCGTAGCTGATCTGTCCCACCGCAAATCCGAGGGCGCTCCCAACTTGGGAATATCATGGGTTTGACGTGCCAGCAGATTCCCAAACACATCGAAGACCTGAGTGTCTGACTGCGCAGCGAAGTCGATATTCTCATATCCGCCGCTGAACTCGAGTCGCTGCGCGCCTGGATTGGCGAAGGCTCCTACTCACGAACCGCAGCCACAAGAATGCCGAATGATCAACGCCGTAGGCAGCTTGATTCGGACTGAGGCGCGGGGACTCTCCTTCTGCTCGAAGAGGAGCTCGGCCGAGCGTCGGCCCAGCAATGCGACTGGCTGTTTAACCACGGTCAGACTCGGAGAGAATGCAGATGCTAGATCAAAATCATCGAAGCACACTAACGCAACGTCTTTGGGAATACGCAAATCTTGTTCGCTAAGCAGATGAAGCACGCGGACCGTAGCAACGGAATTAAGCGTGAAGATGGCCTCGGCTGCCTGCTTCCCAGATAGGAATCCATGCAAGGCAGGCCGATCAATGCTTTGCTCCGTACCCACGATAAGTTCCATGCGGCCGCAGCCAGCACGATCTACGGCATCACGATAGCCGAGCAGCCGCCGCGAGATCGTATGAAGGTAAGCCTTGGCTCCAACAGCAAGAATCCTTTTGTATCCATGGCCGAGCAGATGCTCGACCGCTAGGCGCGCACCTTCACGGTTAGTGACCGCGACCGCGGGTATTTCCTTATTGGGAATCGGCTGATCGAAGGCGACGATGGGCAGGTTATGTGTGTGCAGATCTGCCAGATATGCGCTGCGCTGATCTGCCGGCATAACGATGAGACCCTCGATCTGGCGGCGCAGCAAGGTTTCAATCTGCGCCTGTTCGATTTGCGGAGAACCTTCCGAGCACGTGAGCACGACGGTGTAATTTTTCTCTCGCGCAACTTGCATGACGGAGTGAATGGCTGCGGCCGTGAACGGATCGGAAATATCAGGAACAATCATGCCGATA
>DATEKE010000012.1:0-4853 GCA_035277605.1 Terriglobales bacterium
GGGCAACGGCCCACTGAATGGATCGCCAAGGCAGCTGGGCTGTGTTGTTCTGGCTGATGATCTGGTCGCCGCAGATGCGACGTGCGCCCGGCTCATGGGTCTCGAACCCGATCGAGTGCCTCACATCCACGAAGCCGCGAAATTCCTGGGAAACGCTTCGCCCGACCTGGTTGAGCAGATGAGCGAACCGGTACGGCAGCCAGAGAAGCCGTTTGGAGTGGTTCCCGACTTCGAATTTCTGCGCCTCAGTAGGTGTTAGGTGTGATGAGAACCGGCGCAGAGTCACCGGCCTCCGAAAAAGCATTGTCTATGTATGTGGCTGAAAATAAGCTGTTTACCTTAGCCTAGACCAACGTGCACGCTGTTTCGCATAGTTCGACTGTTGCGAGTATTTCGAGTACGTGGTACAGTATTGATCATGGCCGCAACCGCACAACGCCCTATTTCTTTGCCGGAGTCCGAGCAGAAACAGGTCGAACAACTCGAAACCATACTGAGGCACGGAAGTGCCGCGCTCATCAGTTCGACCGGAGAACGAATTGAGCTACCGAATACGGTCTATCAGATTCTTCGAAGGGTAGTCACTCTTATGGCCCGAGGGCAAGCTGTCACCTTGATGCCGGACGATCAGGTCGTCACTACTCAGCGGGCGGCGGACCTCCTTGGTGTCTCGCGTCCATTCTTTATCAAATTGCTCGACACGGGAGTGATGGGTTATCACCGAGTGGGTAATCAGCGGAGGGTGTATTTGCGAGATGTGCTGTCATACGCGCAGAAACGTGAAAAAGAGCGCCGGGCAGCGCTGGCACGTTTGTCGCAAGCTGCTGTTGATCAAGGACTGTATGATCGCAACGTGATTCCCGAGGGTGGCCAGGACGAGTGAGAGCGGATTTTCCTGTCATCCTGGACGCTTGCGTCCTGATCCCCATGCCGCTGGCTGACACCCTGCTGCGGCTGGCCGCCGAACCCCGACTATATCTTCCAAGATGGACGGACCACATCATGGCCGAAGTCGCCCGGAATCTCCAAGACAATTTCCGGTTGACTGCGGAGCAGACCGCATATCGCGAGAGTGAAATCCGAAAGCATTTCGGCGAAGCGTGGGTGGAAGGGTACGAGGACCTGATTCCAGCGATGACCAATCACGAAAAGGACCGTCACGTTCTCGCGGCAGCTGTTCGTTGCGGAGCGGAGACCATCGTGACATACAACCTGAGGGACTTCCCAAGGTCTGCGCTCGCCCCTTACTCCATCACCGCACAAGGACCGAGCACGTTTCTGAAGAATCTCTATGCCTTGGATCGTGATGTGGTTCGTCACGCACTGGAAGAGCAAGCAGTTGATATTCGCAAGCCGCTCGAGTACCTGCTAGAGAGGCTGCGTGTCAACGTTCCCGGGTTTGTCGACGCAATCGAGTAGGAGAGGTGTGGCGGTACGAGGTCATGGATCCCTACTGGAGTTACGAAGATCTCGGGGTTTTCTTCTTCGTTCTCGCCCTTCTCAATGTCGCGGTTCGTCTAGCCGTCCGCTCACACTGGTTACGCTCGACTGAACTGGTCAGCCCGAGTCTCGGTGTGCAGAGCGGTTTGATCATCTTTCTGGGAATCGCTCTATACATGATCCTCAAGTGGCGTTATCGACGGCCGGTGCTGGCGCCTCTGGGCTGGCGGAGGCCGACCAGGTTCTTTTTCTCCATATCAATCCTGGGTGGTCTCATCGCGGCGCTTGGCATGACCTATCTCGCTCACCTCCAGGGACACGCGATGCCAACCATTCCTGCAAAGGCGTTTATTGTGCTGGGACTGTTGCTCGGTCCCATTCTCGAGGAATCTGTGTTTCGTGGATGCTTGCTGCCCGTGCTTACCCGGAGTATCGGGAGCGCAGCGTCTGTGCTCGCTACCGCTATTTTGTTCGCTGCCTTTCATGGGCCAGGGGACATAACGCACTGGGTGTGGTTTACCGCTACTGGCTTGAGCTATGGCTCCCTTCGCTTGGCGTCGGGAACGACCACTGCACCCGCCTTCATGCACGCGACATGCAATTTGATTCTTTTCCTCTCTGCCCAGTTGTGATGGCGGGTATCCGGCAACGTCCGCCGGTGCAAGTTCCAAAACAAGATTCCGCAACTTGGAGAACGGGTTCGCTTGGTTGGGTTTCGCTTGCGTCTGAAGAGCACTCGACTAGACTATGAGCGCCAGCGAGTCAATCTTCGGTGGCGATTGGAGGAATTGCGCGTATTGCAACGCAAAGCCCATCGTTTCCGTGAACTGACCTCGAGAGTTCAACGGCAGGCGCAGGACCATGCCGCTGAATTGGCACGAAGAGTGCCTTGGCAGGTGCTTCTTGCGACTCGCAACCAGTACCTCGAGTGGCAAGAGTTCTATTACTGGGCGCGGTCAATCATCGAGAGCGAAGGAGCAATTCCCGAGTCGCTCGCTGGGAAACTGAAAGAAATGTGTCCGGGGTTTCTTGACGCGGAAGAACTCAAGGCGGGGAGAAACACGAAGGCCGCTGAGCTCGCAGCTATTCGATTGGGCGAATGGATTGATGATCAAATCTTCGCCTTTGCCGAAAAGGGTGGGTGGCTACCGGCCGTGACCTTCTATGCAATCCGGGAGCCGAGGTATCAGAGGGCGTCGGTGTGCTGGTCGGAGTCCGTACAAAAATGGCGGACAACGAAACCCGATCCATATCCCTCTCTCGACGAATGGATTCTGAACGCGGCAGCATGCGACGAATCTGCTCATTTGTTACCGGAGATTCGCAAGCAACGAGAGTGCTTCAAGCATGTCGACTCGATGCGTTTATCGAATGCCGTGTCCCGGTACATCGACTGGGAAGCGTTCGCGTATTGGGCTCGTCCCGCACTCGAACAGGAGTCCGTTGTCGACGCCGTCGTGCACGAGTTAGATGCACGATGCCCTGGATTTCGCGAGTTCAATGCAAGAGAGAGAATTCGAGATGGCGAACTGCCAAAACATTGGCACCGCTTGATGCTGTGGGTCCGAGATCACTTTTTCCAAGAGGCGAACGCGGAAGGTTGGTTCGACGCAATCGTCATCTCTGCGGAAATTCATCCTCGCGCGATTCGTACCATGGAATACGCGGATCACTGCGAGGCCATCTGGAATCGGGCCTTGCAGGAACCGTATCCTTCGTTTGAGATGTGGCGCAGAGATGCAGATCGTTATGTGGATATAGATGTCGCTTAAGCCGCAGCAGGGCGCGATCGACCCTGCCAGGGGAGCACTCGATTTATCCTATGTTTTGTATTATTATGAGAGTGATTCTATAGGGGAAGGACTCTCGACATGGCACCTAGAGCGAAGGCAAAGCGGGTAAGGAAGCAATCGGGAATCCAGCGGGTTATCCGCAAATCCAAATTCCAAGCGGACTTGGCTCCCGCGGAAGACCGTATGGTGCGTGGCCTAAAAGAGGAACTCGAACTCAGCAGCAACACCGATTTTCTCTCGGATGCTCTAGCTCTGTTCCGCTGGGCCGTCCTGGAAAGGAAACGCGGTCGGCGCATCTTCAGCGAGACCGAAACCGGTGAGAGGAAAGAGTTGCTGTTTCCCCGACTGGAACGCGTGGCGCCGGCACTCACGCTCCCGCATGTTGAGATCCCCTGGACATCGCGTGAGTTGGAAAGCCTTGCCGAGCTTGCAACGCGAGAGCCGGCCCCTCCTACGGACACGCTGATCCGAGCGATGCGAGGCTGAGTGCCCGTCCTCATCCGTCGTCTCGAGGAATTCGACCAAGTAGAGGCCTTCGACTGCGGCGACGATCCGCTCAACAACTACCTCAAGCGGCATGCTTGGGCGAATCAGCAGAAAAGCTCGCTTGGCGTTACTTATGTCGCGATTGACGAGGGCGCACCGCGCACGGTTCTCGGCTACTTCACTTTGGCGACCGCCAGTGTGCCGCGCGACGCATTCCCGAGGAAATATGTGCGCGGGCTTCCGCCTTACGATTTGCCCCTGATTTTGCTAGCGCGCCTCGCTGTGGATCGCCGATTCTCGGGGAAAGGGCTCGGACACGCTCTTATTTCAGAAGCCTTCAAGATCGCACTTCGCGTGGCAGACGATGTCGGGTGCCGTTGCATCATCACGGACGCCTACAGACAGCGCACCGATTGGTATGCCCGCTACGGTTTTGTTCCATTGGAAGGCGCCGCTGAGACTGGTCCGCAGCGGATGTTTCTCGATATAAGAACTCTCCGCCTCGCACTGAAGCCAGCTGAATAGTCGGACTGGGTTCAATCGACGAACGCCAGGGCGGAGATTTTTTTCGCTGAAGTGCAGTCACGCTCGATTCAGCGCACGGCCAAGAACGCGTGCTTTTCTTCCAGTGACGTGCCCTTGCAGTTCTTGACGTGCCTGAAGAAGATATTGCCTCGCATCGGCCTTCTGCATCCCGGGCATCGCCGCGTGACCAGCGCGTGCTTCTGGTTGCCCGGAATGCTTGATGCATCGGCATCCGCATCAACGGGCAGCGAGTAGCCCTCGACGAGCCAATTGCGAACCTCGTTCCCGAGAAGTGCGCTATTCAACTCCGATCCACGTTTCTTGCAAAAGTCTTGAAATGCCCGCTCGGTGACGAATCCATCTACGATCTTCAGCTCTCCTTCCACGATCCATTCCCGCACTTGCACTAGGTCGACGCCAAGGAGTTTCGCTGCGCTTCCCCAGGAGTAGGCAGTGGCGTTCTTCCGGGGTTTTGGGGCGACTTGTTCCACTGCTTCAGTTGGTACACTCCCGGCTGCAGCTCGATCGTCACGAAGGGCAAATAAAGACTCTGCCGTTATCCTTGGATCTCGTACTCTCAGGGATCCGTCAGCAATGAATCGTCGAAGC
>DATEKE010000013.1:0-3017 GCA_035277605.1 Terriglobales bacterium
GCTGGTCGATGTGCTCATCGGCAACGAAGAAGATTTCACTGCGGCCCTCGGGTTCGAGGTCGAAGGCGTCGATGAGAATCTTTCGAAGCTCGACATCGAACACTTTCGCCGCATGATTGAGCGTGTCATTTCGCAATTTCCTAATTTGAAAGCAGTGGCGACGACGCTGCGCAATGCCAGGACCGCCAGTATCAATGACTGGGGAGCCGTTTGCTACTACGATGGCCAGTTCTATCGTGCGAGTACGCGAGAGAATCTCGAGATTTACGATCGCATCGGCGGCGGTGATTCTTTTGCTTCGGGATTGATATACGGTCTTCTTATGAATCGCGGACCGCAGTGGGCGGTTGAGTGTGGAGCGGCGCACGGCGCGCTCGCCATGACCACGCCCGGAGACACTACAATGGCTACGCTCTCGGAGGTAGAAAAGTTGATGAAGGGCGGCAGCGCGAGAGTGGCACGGTAGTGCTGACGTCCAAAACAAAATCTCTGGAGAAAAAATTGGGTCGGAAAGTCAGGAACGGCGAATGAAGATTAAGGACGCGAAGGTCTTTGTCTGCTCGCCGGGAAGAAATTTTGTCACGCTGAAGATTTATACGGACGAAGGTATCTACGGTCTTGGCGATGCCACGCTGAACGGACGTGAACTCGCCGTCGCCAGCTATCTCACTGATCACGTTATTCCCTGCCTTATCGGGCGCGATCCCTCTCAGACGGAAGACATCTGGCAATACTTATATCGCGGAGCGTACTGGCGTCGCGGTCCGGTGACCATGAGTGCGATCGCTGCCGTCGACATGGCGCTTTGGGACATTAAGGGCAAAGCGCTCAACACTCCGGTTTACAACCTGCTAGGAGGCAAAAGTCGCACTGGTGTGATGGTCTATGGTCACGCGAACGGCCGCGATATCAGCGAGACTGTCGATGAGGTTGGCAAGTACATCGAGCAGGGATATCTTGCCGTGCGCGCGCAATCGGGCATTCCTGGATTGCAGAGCACGTATGGCGTAGGACGCGGCAAGCTCTTCTACGAGCCTGCGGAGAAAGGACTGCCTCCGGAGAACTTTTGGTCGAGCGAGAAGTATCTGCTGCATGTTCCCAAGCTCTTTGAAGCGATCCGGGTGAAGTACGGAGACGACGTGCACCTGCTGCATGATGCCCACCATCGCCTCACGCCGATACAAGCGGGCCGTTTAGGGAAGGAGCTCGAGCCATATCATCTTTTCTGGCTCGAGGATGCTGTGCCTGCTGAACTCCAGGCTGGATTCCGCATCGTCCGCCAGCACACGACGACGCCGATTGCTCTGGGCGAGATCTTCGACAGCGTATGGGATGCCAACATTCTCATTTCGGAACAGTTAATCGATTATCTCCGCATGACCGTAGTTCACGGCGGCGGTATTACGAATCTGAAGAAGGTTGCGGCCTTTGCAGACATGTATCACGTGCAGACCGGATGCCATGGAGCGACAGATCTTTCGCCAGTCACGATGGCGGCAGCGCTGCACTTCGACATTTCGATTCCCAATTTCGGAATTCAGGAATATATGCGGCATACGAAAGAGACCGACGAAGTGTTTCCGCATGCCTACTATTTCGAAAAGGGATACCTCCATCCCGGCGAGAAGCCCGGTTTGGGAGTAGATTACAACGAAAAATTAGCCGAGAAATTCCCGTACGAGCGCGCGTATCTGCCGGTGAATCGCAAGCTCGATGGCACAATGTGGAATTGGTGATCATAAGAAGGTAGGCAAGCAGGATGGCATTTCGTCCGCTGGATTTGAGCGGCAGGGTGGCAGTGGTGATTGGGGGCACGTCAGGCATTGGGCGCGCAATTGCGCATGGGCTCGCCGAAGCTGGAGCTGACGTTGTGCCGACCTCTCGGCGCGCGGAGCAGGTGGAATCGACCGCAAAGGAGATTGAGCACCGCGGACGCAAGTCGCTGCGCGTGACATCCGATGTTGCCGATCGCAAATCCCTGGAGCAGCTGCTACAGAAGTCCGTCTCCGCTTTCGGGAAAGTAGATATTCTCGTAAATTCCGCCGGCAAGACAAAGCGCACGCCGACTATCGATGTTCCTGAGTCGGAATGGAACGACATCATGGAGACGAACCTTACCGGCGTGCTCCGAGCCTGCCAGATCTTTGGGCGGCACATGATCGAGCGCAAGTATGGGCGCATCATCAACATCGCTTCGCTGAGTTCGTTCGTGGCTCTATACGAAGTCGCGGCGTACGCAGCGAGTAAGGCTGCGGTCGCTTCGCTCACCAAGTCAATGGCCATCGAGTGGGCTCCGCATGGAGTCTGCGTGAATGCGATTGCTCCCGGCGTCTTTCGAACTCCGCTCAATGAGAAGCTGCTCGACGAAACAGCCCGCGGCAAAGAATTTCTTTCGCGTACGCCGATGCGACGTTTCGGAAAAGTTGAAGAGCTGGCCGGCGCTGCGGTGTTTCTCGCTTCGGAGGCGGCCAGCTTTGTGACCGGAGAAGTCCTGTGCGTCGATGGCGGCTTCCTGGCTAGCGGAGTGAATCAGTAGACTCGAAGTCGCGGTATAGCCGCCTGCTTGGCAGCGCGCTCCCAGTCGCAACATGATCATCGGCACAGGTGTTGACATCTGCGAAGTTCCACGCGTTGCTGCGTCGATTGCCCGTTTCGGCGAGCGATTCCTGCAGAAGGTCTTCACGCCAGGAGAAATTCGGTACTGCCAAAGCAAGAGGAACTCGGTCGAGCGATTTGCAGCGCGCTTTGCTGCCAAAGAAGCCGCAATGAAGGCGCTGGGCACGGGAGCCTCTCGCGGAGTCACATGGACGAGTATTGAAATCGGCCACGCGCCAGGCGGACGTCCAATCCTGCAGTTGCACGGCAGAACCGGGCACATTGCCGAACAACTCGGCGTGCGCCGAATTTCTCTTTCCGTTACGCATACTGAGAGCAGCGCAATGGCAATGGTGATCTTTGAAGATTGACGCGGTGTTTTCGGCCGTGTGTTTGTGACTGAGTAACCATCTCGTTGGGAA
>DATEKE010000014.1:0-12238 GCA_035277605.1 Terriglobales bacterium
GCCGGCAGCCGCTTCTACCTTAGCCCGAACCACGGTGTCTAATGGATTGGAAGCTCTGGGGAGTGGCATTACTTTGGATGAGGTTTACGGCCCCGAAACCATATACAATTTAGGTTACGAGCAGAGGGTCGAAATCCCTTCTCTGGCATCTAAGCACAATGGAG
This sequence comes from Terriglobales bacterium, assembly GCA_035277605.1. Lineage (GTDB taxonomy): Bacteria > Acidobacteriota > Terriglobia > Terriglobales > Acidobacteriaceae > Gp1-AA112. The sequence goes on from DATEKE010000014.1 coordinate 165, forward strand.
GTTTAGGACTTTGTTGTTCTGACACTCCAGTGGAGAGAGCTGGTTCGTGAAGGCAGTCTAACCAGCAGTTTGGGCTGATAGAAGGCTCGAATAAGTAGGTTTTTCAGTTCGGATTTGGGGCTTTTTCGGGCGGCATGCGGCCGCGTATCGGAGTCCTAGAGGGTAGGTTTAGGAGCATTGAGAGTGAATTCAACCGTTAAGACCGTGGCGTTCTGGCTGGTCATTCTGCTTTCCGGAGTGTTGCTCTGGAAAGTAGTCCAGGCCGGGGGCGCCGGTGCCAAGGAGCAATCAGTCTCGTTCTCGCAGTTCATGCAGGACGTGGATCATGGCGACGTCAATGACGTGACTATGATTGGCACCGAAGTCCATGGCAAGTACAAGAGCGGCAAGGGCGCATTCCAGACCACGGTTCCGGCCAACTATCCGGACATGATCAAGGACCTTCGCGATAAGGGCGTCAACATCACCGTGAAGGATAATTCCGGAAACGGCTGGCCGACTTACCTGCTGAATCTTTCTCCGCTCATTCTCTTCGCCGCACTCTGGTTCGTGATGATTCGCCAGATGCAGACCGGTGGCAACAAGGCGCTCTCGTTCGGCAAGAGCCGTGCGCGCCTGCTCTCGATGCAGCAGAAGAAAGTCACGTTTAAGGATGTGGCCGGCGTAGATGAAGCCAAAGAAGAGCTGCGCGAAATTATCGAGTTCCTGCGCGAAGCGCAGAAATTTCAGAAGCTCGGCGGACGTATTCCCAAGGGCGTTTTGCTCGTTGGACCTCCCGGAACAGGAAAGACTCTGCTTGCCCGTGCGGTAGCCGGCGAAGCAAACGTTCCGTTCTTCTCGATCTCAGGTTCTGACTTCGTTGAGATGTTTGTCGGCGTTGGCGCAAGCCGCGTACGCGACCTTTTTGAGCAGGGCAAGAAAAATGCACCGTGCATCATCTTCATCGACGAAATCGACGCCGTTGGCCGTCACCGCGGCGCAGGTCTCGGCGGTGGACACGATGAGCGCGAGCAGACGCTCAACCAACTGCTCGTCGAAATGGACGGCTTCGAGTCGAACGAAGGCGTGATCCTGATCGCCGCCACCAACCGTCCTGACGTGCTCGATCCCGCGCTGCTGCGACCTGGACGCTTCGATCGACGCGTTGTCGTTGCGCGTCCCGACGTTCGCGGACGTGAAGAGATTCTCCGGGTACACACCCGCAAGATTCCCATCGGAGATGATGTCGATCTCTCGATCCTCGCTCGCGGCACACCGGGATTTTCCGGCGCCGATCTGGCCAACATGGTTAACGAAGCCGCGCTGAACGCCGCTCGCCAGAACCGCAAAGCGGTGTACATGTACGACTTCGAAATCTCGAAGGACAAGGTTCTGATGGGCGCAGAGCGCAAGTCAATGCTGCTCTCCGACCATGAGAAGAAAGTCACGGCATACCACGAGGCCGGACACGCGCTCGTCGCCGCTATGCGCGAGCACGCCGATCCGCTGCACAAGGTCACGATCATTCCGCGCGGAATGGCGTTGGGCGTGACCATGCAGTTGCCGATCGACGACAAGCACACATACACGAAGGAATATCTCGAGACGCGCTTGGCCATCATGATGGGCGGCCGCGTCGCTGAGGAAACCTTCTTGGGCCAGATGACGACCGGTGCCGGGAACGATATCGAGCAAGCATCCGATCTCGCCCGCCGCATGGTCTGCGAATTCGGCATGAGCTCGCTTGGTCCGATTACGTTCGGCAAGAAGGAAGAGCAGATCTTCCTGGGGCGCGAGATCAACCAGCACCGCGACTTCAGTGAAGAAACCGCGCAACACATCGACCGGGAAGTTCGACAGCTCGTCGATGCCGGCTACCAATCGGCAGTGGAGATCCTTTCGAACAACAAGGACATCATGCACCGCATGTCCGCGGCTTTGCTGGAGCGCGAAGTCCTCGATGCGAATGAGATCAAGCTGATCATCGAAGGCAAAGAGCTTCCGCCTATCAAGATGCCGTCAGGCGGTAACGATGGTGGCGTGCAGCAGGTGCTGAAGCCCGAGCCATCGCGGCAGCCGGGCTTGGCGCCGGGGCATCCGTCTCCCGCGTAAGCATGCTCAAGCGAAAACAAAGGGCAGCCAGCAATGGCTGCCCTTCTTTATTGGGAGCGGGCCTTCAACGCCGCCGAGATGGTGACTTCTGAGACATCGCTACGAAAGACTGCGCGATGCTCTCTTGGGAGAAACGAATCGAAGAATAGGAAAAGTGCAGCCCGGAGGCCGGAATGTCTTAGTTCACGCGCATTCGAGCGATTTTCCGGGCAGGTGTAGAGCGATGAGGAAGTTTTCCTAGTTTTTGAATTGTCATCCCTCGCGCCGCAGCGAAGCCCTGATCGAATTCGGAATTGGGTTTTGCGGTGCGAGGGATCTGCTGTTGCCTCACTTGGGAAACAGCAGATTCCTTGCGCAGCAACTGCAGATTTCTAGAATTCACATGAGTGTCGCGGCTGCGCAAGGAATGATAATTACTCGAGAGGCTCACCGACCGAGATCACAATCGCGGTCTGTATTCAATCGGAAAAGCCTTAAGACACTCCGCCCTTCGCTTAGGCTCTTCAAAGATCCAGTAAAAGACTCAGTTCAGCGAACCGCAATGAGTCGCCCGGAACTTCTGGATGTCGAACACCCGTTCACTTTCCTTAGCCTTACGCTGCTCAGGCAATTGTGGCAGAACCTCACGCAGCGCCCACTGAATCCGCTCAACCGCCTCGACAATTCCCACTTCCTGCTTCTGGCCTTGGCGGCTGTAGAAGGTGATCACCTGCAGGGCATTGCGAATGTGGTGGTTCATCTCGGCAATCACTCGAAGGCGGCATTCAACGTACTGCTGGCGCTGGTGCTCGCGAAGAGACAGAACGTAAACCAGCGCAGCTCCCACCAGGCCGACCATTATGTTGGAAAGCAGAATCAGATCTCGACCGGGCACGCCCTTGCGATGAAGATGCACTTCGATGAAGTAACTGGTCAGTGCCAGGGCAGCCATGGCAACAAGACTCTTGGCAAAACTTCGAACGTTCACAATATGAGTAGACGTTGAATGAGGCCAAATTGTCCTACGACTACCGCCTTAAGTCTTGTTACCGTTTGTACTGTGAAATGCGGCGCAAACGCTTAATAGATTCGTGTTACACCCTCACTCGTATCGCAGCGCTTCGATAGGATCGAGATTCGCCGCCTTCCATGCCGGGTAAATCCCGAACAGCAGGCCAATCGAGCAGGAGACTGAAAATGCCGCTACGGTCCAATAGACTGACATCGTAGCCGGCAAAGCCTCGAATGCAGCGCGAATCGACCAGGTGATGATTCCGCCAGTGATGATTCCAATCACCCCGCCAAGAGCGCAAAGCGTGATCGCCTCCAAGGTGAACTGAAACAGAATATTGCGCTTCGTTGCGCCAATGGCTTTGCGCACGCCGATCTCGCGCGTTCGCTCCGTAACCGAGACGAGCATGATGTTCATCACGCCCACTCCTCCGACCATCAGGCCGACGCTGGAGACAGCGAACATGAACACGAAGATTCCACCCGTGAGCTGGTTCCAGAAATCCGAGAGCGCGTCGGGAGTGAAGATGGCAAAGTTATCCGGCTGATTGAATTTCACGTGACGGCGGCGGCGGAGCACGTCCCGGATTTCATCTTTCACTGTATCCATTGATGCGTGCGATTCGGCTTTTACGCTGACCCAATGGTCTTTCAGCTCGGGATGAAGCTTTTTGAAGGTCTGCAACGGGAAATAGACGATGTTGTCTTCTGGATTCTTTCCACCCCCGATTCCAGACTTGCGCTTATCGGCCACCCCGATAACTGTGAAAAGTTCGCCTTCGATGGTAATTTCCTTGCCGATCGCCGGCTCGTCGCCAAACAGCTCGTCCGCGGTGTCGTAACCAATTGCGATCACGTTCGCGCGCCGCTCGTCTTCTTCCTGAGTAAAGAACCGACCTTCTTTCAGAGCGATGTCATACACGTCCTTCACTGAGGCAGTGTCGCCTTCCAGGATCGTGTTCGTCGCTTTACGGCCTTTATATTTCACCGAGTAAATACCCGCCTGGAAGATCGGATTGACGTAGCGCACCCCGGCGCAGACTGAATTCACGTAGGGTAAGTCGCGCAGCGCCATTGCGTCATCAAGCGACAGCTCTTTGCGCTGAAGCAGCTCCGGTTTGGGCCGACCAAACTGGAACACATCGAAGCGATAGACCCAGATAACGTTCGATCCCATCTCGGCCACCTGCTCCTGTATGCGCGAATTAAGGCCGCGGACAACGGATGAAATGGCGATGACGGTCATCACGCCGATGACAATGCCAAGAACGGTTAAGCCAGAGCGCAGCTTGTTCTTGGAGATGGTGTCCATCGCCATGCGGACGGTTTCGAGATGGTCTTTACCTTGCATGATCTACAACTCCGCCCTGAGAGCTACGATCGGGTCGAGCTTCGCAGCTTTTCGCGCCGGATACACGCCAAAAAAGATTCCTACGCTGGCGGATACCAGCAATGCTGCAATCACTGCCCACAGCGCGATCGCCGAGGGCATGCCGATCAGAAACGTGACCACTTTCGCAATGAAGATGCCGCCGATCGTGCCGATCACTCCGCCCACCAAAGCCATAGTGCCGGACTCGATCAGGAATTGGCTGAGCACGTCGCGCCGCTTCGCACCAAGGGCCTTCCGAATGCCAATCTCGCGGGTGCGCTCTGTGACCGATACCAGCATGATGTTCATAATCACGATGCCGCCAACGAGCAGCGAGATAGATGCGATCGCTACGGTCACGAGAAAGAAATTCTGGCTGATGCTTGCCCACAAGCTGATGAAGGTCTGGTTGGTGTCTATCTCGAAGCTGTCAGCTGCTCCGGGAGCATCGTGGCGGCGCGTGCGCAGAATTACGCGCACCTGGTCCATGGCATTCGTCATAGGCACGCCGACGCCATAACCTTTGCCCCAGATCTTGATGCTGTTGCTGTTGTCGTGCGAGCCGTATTTCGAGATGAAGGTTGTGAGCGGCAACATGACCCAGTTGTCGCGGCTCTGTCCCAGAGTCTTGCCTTCTTTTTTTCCTACGCCGATGATCGTGTACGAATCGCCGTCAACACGAATCTCTTTGCCGATCGGATCGGTGGCGCCAACAAGGTTTTCGAGAATGTCGTTGCCAATCACGACCACCTGACGGTTCGAGTGCTCGTCGGCATCGCTGATGTTGCGGCCGTTCACAACATCGAGGTCGTAGATGCGACCCATGGAGGGAGTCCAGCCGCGAACCTGCGTGTCGGAACTCGATGCCTGAGAAAACTTCACAACACCATTGAATTTGTAAAGAGACGCCCCGACTACCTTGCATTCCGTGCATTCATCACGCACAGCCTGGTAGTCATCGAGCTGGAAATTCTTGCGCTTCTGGCCAGTCATGTAGTCTTCGAAATTGGTGATGACGTTCTTCTGCTTGCTGACGATGAAGACGTCGGCGCCAAGGTTGAAGACCTTTTCCGCCACATAGCCATTGATGCCGTTCACGAACGTGACCACGGCAATTACCGAAGACACGCCGATCACGACTCCGAGCAGCGTAAGCACAGAGCGGAGCTTGTTCGCCCACAGCGACTGCAGGGCGATGCGCATGGCTTCACCAATGTTCATGGAAACAGCCTGAGTGGCTCAGTTAAGTTTACGGGATTCTGCGTGGAATTGTTTCACAGAACTACCGCCGCATGGGGTGGGAGGAAACGGCGAATGCCAGTGCCGGGCGCCTCTCCTGTTGGGCGCCTCGACTAACCGCAGCCTCAAACCACCCAGCTGCCCCGGCGCCTATCGGCTGCGGTTCCCAAATCAATTTCTTCGCGCGAGTTGAGAGAGGGCGAAGGCAAACGTCAACTCAGGCTGCGGGGCCTTCACTGGCCGACGGTTCAGATAGCGCTGTTTCGCGACTTCCAGCGCATCGAGCTGGACAGCATTTAGCACCTGGGGAGCGCCTATCTGTCGGGCCGCCAGGGTCACTTTAGCGAAATGCTCCACCGCCTCCATTTTCAGATAAGCCGTGAGCAGGTCTTCGGCGTAGGTCACCACGCCATGATTGGCAAGCAGGATGGCGGAATGATCCGCGATGAATGGGCGAATATTGGAAGTCAGCTCGGGTGTCCCAGTCGTCCCATATGGAGCTAACGGGACTCTTCCCAGGGTCATCACGACTTCAGCGCAGATTGGCTCTTCCAAGGCGATTCCGCTGCAGGCAAAAGCAGTTGCGGTGCAAGGATGGGCGTGCACCACGGCGTTTATATCGCGGCGATCTTGATAAATGGCAAGGTGCATCTGGATCTCGCTGGATGCATTGTGACTGCCACTGAGTTTTTTGCCGGAAGGATCAACGATCACCATATCCCGAGGTTCCATCATTCCCTTGCTGAAACCGCTGGGAGTGATCATCACACGGCCGTCTTCGAGACGGACGGACAGATTGCCGTCAGTCGCCGCGACGAACCCATTCTCATGCAGCATGGCTCCAAAGCGAACCAGCTCATGCCGCGAGCGATCTTCACTGCTGGACGAACCGCGCAGCGTGGAGACCTGCTCACGCAGCATCGCCATCTGCTGGAACGGTATGACCGCGCCCCGCAGCATGATCTCTTTCAAGTGCCCCATTACAACCTCCGCGATGCCCTTTGATGCCACTATTAGGCGCATCAATCAAGCAAAATCTCAAAAAAAGTACTGAAACTTCAAATGACAAACAAATGGGGAATTAGAGATTAACAAAGCAGAGCGCAGTTCCACGAGGGTAAATCTTCATCCAGCGATACATCCGTAATTTGCACAACGGGCGTCCGCGCGAAATCAATAAGATTCTGCATCAGGAGAACGATCATCAGAGGAAGAACGGGAAAATTGAGAGTATTGGTGGCCGCCAGCTCCGGCAGCGGGGAAATAAGGACGTAGAGAATGGCCGCAACTACTACCATCAATAATAGGAATTTCAGGCGGCCGTTCACAGGCATAGTTTAATGCCAGTGACAGATTCCGTCATCCGCGAACTTTTGTCTACCGTCATTTTTGCTGGCAGATAGCGTTGACCGCCCAGGCCCGCAAAGTCGCGTTCAGTATTCCCGACGCGAAATACTTCGGTAACGGCGGCGAGACGCCCCGGGTAATCTTGTTGCGAAAAGCTGCATCCAATAGGCTGACTACAGGCATTCGGGGGCTTTTATGAGCGTAGCTATTGTGTTCGCGGCGGCGGTATTGGCGGTTTCTTCAATACTGCGTCTGCATGCCCAAAAGAAGCATTGACCGAGCGGGCAAGACCTTCATCGCTCCGCAGTTCCTCCTTTTTCCTTCCGGTGACGCTCTCTCTTCATTGCAGGACAAGCTTCCCAAATTGGAATAAAATGGCGCTACGCTTGACCCATTTTGATCGGCTTTTCGTGCTTAGGATCACGGCGTAGAGTAATCGAAAATGCGGAAGTGGCGCTTCGTATACATTGCGGCGGGTATCTGCGTCTCTGTTGTTTACACTTTTGCGCCCTTGAGTGCCGGGGGCAAGCAGGATGCATCGCCCTCCTGGGTGCTGCACAAGCAGAAGGTGCAGGCAGAGAAGCTGGATCTGGAGCCCGCAGAGCTCCCCTGCGTGAACTGGGGATGGGCAGCGGTTGTAGCCGACATGGCAGCCGCACGCGGCGTTCAAATCAGCCAGCAATACCTCGTTGATCGCCTCTACGGCGGCTCACGTTGCCTCGATGCCGCCGGAGATTCCGAGGATCTGGCCAAACAACTCAGCCATGACTACGTGCTGCCAAACGGCCAGAAGTTTTCGCTGGAGGCGCGGTTCATTCCAGGAGCGCCTGCGCAGACCGATCCCCTGATTGTCTCGGTACGTCAAAATCGGCCACTGATGTTGCTGTGGCGTAATCACCCATATCTGCTTACCGGACTTACATACGACGAATACATCGCGGAGTCGGGAAACAAAATGTTTGTCGTCACAGAGTTGCAGCTCTTCGACCCGCTTGCGGAGAAAGGCAAGCGTACTGTTGTCTTCTCTCGCGATCAAGACAGCCCCGCCGAGATTAACGGCATGCTCGATCTCACCGCCTATACGAAATAGCGGAAAATCGCATCTATGTAGAAGGAAGTTCAGCGAAACCTCAGTCAGACTGAACTCTGTTCGGACGCTTGATCCGAGGCTTTCATGTCACCGCTTCGCATGCTGTTCGTGGACGACGAGCCCAGCATTCGGCTCACCCTCCCGGCAATTCTGCGCATGCATGGACATTCCGTAGAAGTTGCCGCGACTGTTTCTGAAGCTTTGATTGCGATCCAATCACGCAAATTCGACGTGCTCATCTCAGATCTAAACATCGGCAATGCCGGCGACGGATTCACGGTGGTCAGCGCCATGCGCCGCACACAGCCGGAATGTGTAACGTTGATTTTGACCGGATATCCCGGATTCGAATCGGCGCTTCAGGCCATTCGCAGCCAGGTCGACGACTATCTCGTCAAGCCTACGCAGATTGAGCGCCTGGTAGAAACCATCGAGCACAGGATTTCGGACCGCACACCTCACAGACCGCTTCCAATGAAACGAGTTCGTGACATCATGGAAGAGTCCCAGGACGAAATCATCGATCTGACGGTTTCCTCCGTGTCTTCACGTCGAAGATCGCGCAAGGCTGACGTGAGCCGTGGCTTTTCTGAATTGGTGTCGGCACTGGTAGTTGGTCTTGAACCGGGCAGAGAACGCGAGAGCTTCGCGCAGGGGGCTGCGCACGGTGCGCTGCGCCAGGAACAGGGCTGCTCCATCGATGATTTATTCGAAGAATTCCGTGCAATGGAAAGAGCTGTCTACGAGGTGGTTCAGGAAAATCTGTTGGCCGCAGACGTAAGCAATCTTGTTCCCGATCTGCGCGCATTCAACGATCACGTGCAGGACGTCCTTCGCCATGCCATCAATGCGTTTCTAGCGCACCGCGTGGCCGCGTAGTTTTAGGCATCTCTTAGTTGTAAGGCAAGAACACCGAAAATGTAGTGCCGTGCATCCGTCGGGTTGAACTCTTTAGCCGGATCCTGCCGCCTTGCTTTTCCAGCACGCCTTCTGAAACCCACAATCCAATACCTGTTCCACGTTCGCCTTTTGTGGTGAAGAACGGTTCGAAGATATGCGGTCGTACATCGGGAGGAATGCCGGGACCGTTGTCGGAGACGAGCACGCGAATTCCCATCCTGCGTGTGCCCCAATCGCGACCGTGCTTCACGCGAACCTTTACCGCGCCGCCTCTGGGCACCGCATCCACGGCATTCACGATGAGATTCGAAAATACCTGCCGCATCTCACCAGGAAAGGCTTTGATGGAAGCATCATTTTCGAGCTGGGCCTCCAGTTCCACGCTCTTGTTTTGTGCTCCGGCGTTATATAGCTCGACCACGTTACTCACCAGCTCGGAGATTTTCACATCCACCGGGGAGGATGCTTCGCGATAAAACCCGAGCGCCTGCTTTGCTATGTGGCCGATGCGATCGACTTCGGCCATTGCGATCTGCGTGTAATTACGAGCGGCTTGATCCAAAGAGGGGCTTTTGTCGATGAGATACAGCAAGTGAGTAACTGCTTCAAGAGGATTATTGATCTCGTGGGCCATGGTTCCCGCAAGGCGTCCAGTAGCTGCCAGCTTTTCGGTTTTGCGCAAAGCCTCGGTGGCGCGGTTACGCTCGCTAATGTCACGGGCAATGGTTGAAGCTCCCGCGATCTCGCCCGCAGCGTTCCTGACCGGCGAGATTGCCATCGATACTTCCACGGTAGTGCCATCTTTGCGCAAGCGAATGGTTTCAATATGCTCGATGGATTCGCCGCGCCGAAGCAGTTCGAGAATGTCGGCATTCTCGTGCAGGCGATCGGAAGGAGTGAGCCGGGAAACACTCTGCCCAATCATTTCTCCAACCGAGTAACCGTACATTTTTTCTGCACCGCGATTCCAGCTCTTGATCTGTCCATTGAGATCCATGCTGTAGATGGCATCTTCAGAGCTTTCGACGATGGCAGCCAAACGGCTCATCGCTTCTTCTGCGCGCTTTTGATCGTCAATATCGGTGAAGGTCCCCAACCAGCGTGCTACCTCGCCTCGGTCGTTTCGCAGCGGAAGCGCGCGTCCGAGATGCCAGCGATAGTTGGCGGCCGAATCTCGCAGCTTGGTTTCAATCACGAACGGAGATCCAGAAGCCAACGACTGTTTCCATGCCGACAGGGTTTGATCCAGGTGATCAGGATGGACGCGCTCCGGCCATGGCTCCTGGGAATTTGCCGGAGCTCCGGTGTACTCGAGCCACCTCTGATTGAAATATTGGGGACTTCCATCGCGCGTCGTGGCCCACACAATCTGCGGTATTGCTTCGGCGAGAACGCGGAAATGAGCCTCGCGTCGTCCGAGTTCGCGCGCGAGGGCATCGGAACGCGTAAGTGAAGTTTCGTAGGTACGCGAGAGGGCAAACAATTCATACCCGATGAAGATGACGATGATTGCCGCCACTGCAAGTGCGAGCAAAATGCCCAACCGCGAGGTGAATCGCGCCGCATTGTGCGCGGAAATCTGAGCGTTATTTCGGCGTTCTTCCTCGCTCGCAACAAGTGAGGCAAAGTTGTCGCGGATGTTATCCATCAAGAACTTGCCGCGGGCGTTGTCGATCTCGGCAGCTGCCGTAGCTCCCGCTCCACGCTGATGGATGGAGTCTTCAGCAAATCTGCGCCAATCGTTGAATGCAGTCCTGATATGGGAAACGTGCTGTTCCTCTTGAGTGTCTTCTTCTTCAATCAGGTCATCGAGCGCTTGCAGCGCGAAGTCGACCTTGGGTCCGGATCGTTCGTAGGGCTCCAGAAAGTCGCGGTTTCCGGTTGAGAGATATCCACGTACGCCGGTTTCCATATCGAGAATCAAAGCAAGGCTTTGATAACTCTGGGTAACGATCTGACCCGAGTGCTGCACCGCATGATCCGCCTCCACGACCTGGCGAACCGCCCATAGCAGCACCGCACTGAACAAAGCCATCATCAGAAACGGCAAGGCTATGGCCACGACGAGAGCGCGGCGAAAACGCGAGCGGTCAAGCGGCGATGAGGTTCGCAGATAGGAACGTCGTTCGTGATTGTTCGCCGGAGCCTTCGGCTTTTCTGGTCGTCCTGAACCGGGACCGGGTTCTGGGTTGGATACAGGAAAACTGCGGAGTTCGGACGGTGAAACCAAGGGGAACCTGCTCGCCTGAAGCTTAAGAAAGCCTATATTAGCCCACTTGCACGCATGTGCGGGAACAGCTTGGAATGTCCGCGGTTCCGCGATAGATTTCAAGGAGGGTCGGGAAGCAGACCACACAGACAGCGCAGAAGTCAGCCAAGCCTCCGGAGATCCTTCGACCGCAAGCTGCCTTATGGGATGAGAAGTTGGACCTTGAATGCGCCCTGCGAACCTGCGGTTGTTTATTTCCCAATACAGAACGTGCTGAAGATCAAGTTCAGGATGTCCTCGGTAGTGGTCTGACCGGTAAGAGCATCGAGCGATTCGAGAGCGGAATGCAGGTCCATGAGCAGCATTTCGTGCGGAATGCGATTGCTGACGGCGCTATTCGCCGCCGACAAGGCGCCCAGGCAGTCTTCGATGAGTTTCCTTTGACGCAGATTTGTGACGAAGCCGCTCTCCTGCTGACCATGCGAACCGCCGCCGGCTTCTGCCATAATGCGCTCACGCAGCTCAGCGATTCCTGCTCCCGAAATTGCTGAAGTCCGAATTTGCGGCAAGCGATTGCCCGCGGCGAGGAGTTCGGTTTCCAACCCGAGGTCGCTCTTGTTGCGCACGAGAATTCTCGTTCGTCCTTCGGCGGCATCTAGCAGGCGTTGTTCCTCTTCCGGATGCTGAGCGGAAGTATGATCGCTGACGACGAGGACAATGTCGGCGTCAGCCAGGGCCTCATAGGATTTGCGGATGCCGATCTCCTCCGCTTCGTCTCCCGCCGCCCGGATTCCCGCTGTATCGACCAGCCGGATCGGGATCCCGGAAAGGGAAAC
>DATEKE010000015.1:0-4491 GCA_035277605.1 Terriglobales bacterium
GCCAGCCATTTGTGAGGATCCACAGTGACTGAGTCGGCAAACTCAATTCCGCGCACCAGATCGCGATGCCGGTTGCTGAAAATTGCGGCGGCGCCGTAAGCGCCGTCAACATGCATCCAGACGTTGTGTTTTCGGCAGATCCTGGCAACCGCGACCAGGTCATCAATAGCCCCGGAGTTCGTAGTTCCCGCAGTGGCTACTACGCAAAACGGCAAATCTCCTCTGTCCTGGTCTTCTCGAATCGCGCGATCAAGTTCATCGATGTCAAGTTGCACTCGTTCCGTCACCGGAATTCGGCGGACAGCCTTACGGCCAAGCCCGAGCAGGCCCGCAGATTTATCGAGTGAATGATGAGCTTCCGAGGAGGCGTACGCGAGAGGCGCGCCTGAGAGTGACCGCACGCCCTCATTCATCACGTCGGGAAATTTCGACGCCAGTGCCAGTGCAAGCGCCGAAAAATTGGCTTCGTTGCCGCCGCTCGTAAACGTGCCGCTGAATGGGCCGCTCCAACCTACGCGCTCGCCGATCCAGCGGACTGTCTCCAGCTCGATCTTCGATGCGAGCTGTGAACGCGCCAAGGTGGCCAATTGAGGATTCAGAGCGGCAACGAGAGCTTCGGCAAGGACTCCGATGTATGCCGGAGTCGGATTCATCAGCCCGAAGTAATTCGCGCTAGGGACATGGAAGCCCTTGTTGATCAGCTCGCGGCAGAGGTCGTCGAGCACGCGTACCGCATCGGAGCCCATTTCGGGAAGCCCATTGTGCAGCTCCTCAAAACTGCGCTCCTCCTCCGGCAATTGCACCGGCCGGGTGTGCAGCGTTTCGAAATAACGGTCAATATGATTGATGAGATCGTATCCGAGCCGTCGACGCGTTTCCGAATCGAGTTCGAAGCCCACGTTTATGCGCCCGTGCCGGTCGCTTCTTCGGCGATCTCTTCCTGCTTCTGCGGACGCAACAACGGAAACAGAATCACGTCACGGATCGACTTTGAATCGGTCAGCAGCATCGTTAACCGATCAATGCCAATGCCTTCTCCTCCTGCGGGAGGCATTCCGTATGAAAGCGCGCGGATGTAGTCTTCGTCCATCGCATGTGCTTCTTCGTCGCCCCGCTCGCGTTCGGAAAGCTGCTGCTCGAACCGCCGGCGCTGCTCTTCAGGGTCATTCAGCTCGCTGAAAGCATTCCCGAGCTCCAGGCCACCAATGAAGATTTCAAAACGCTCCACCCAATCCGGCTCGTCTTTCTTGTTCTTTGATAGCGGAGAGATCGCGACCGGGAAGTCGTACAGAATTGTCGGTTGCCAAAGGTGCTCTTCCGCGACTATCTCGAACATGTTTGCGATGGTCTTGCCTGCCGGTTCAGCCGGATCGTACGGCATGTGCGGCGTGTGCGTCGCGTTTAGGCGCTCAACCAATTTTCGAACGGAAGCGGTATCGGCAAAATCGCTCATCTGCGGAGCAGGCGCAGAGATCTCGGGCCAGTACTTGATGATCGCTTCGCGCATCGAGAGCCGCTGCCAATTCCCAAAATCGATCTCGCGGCTCTGATAGCTGACCACCGTACTTCCGTTTACCTCGCGCGCGACATGAGCCAGCAGGTCTTCGGTGAGCGACATAAGGTCGTGGTAGTCGGCATACGCCTGGTAGAACTCCAGCATCGTGAATTCGGGATTGTGCTGCGTCGAGATTCCTTCGTTGCGGAAATTGCGATTAATCTCGTACACGCGATCCAGCCCACCAACGACCAGCCGCTTCAAATAGAGCTCTGGAGCGATGCGCAAATAGAGATCGATGTCGAGCGTGTTGTGATGCGTGGTAAACGGACGCGCCGCCGCCCCTCCCGCAATCGGCTGCATCATCGGCGTCTCGACTTCGGTGAATCCGCGCGCGTCAAGAAATGAACGAATTGCCTTTACTACTTTGCTGCGCGCCACAAAGACATCCCGCACGTCAGGATTCATCGTGAGATCGACGTATCGCTGGCGATAGCGCAGCTCAACATCCGATAGTCCGTGATACTTCTCGGGAAGCGGCAGCAGATCCTTGGCGAGAAACGTGATCTGCTCGACATGAACTGATAGCTCACCTGTACGCGTGCGAAATAAATAACCACGAACCCCGATGAAGTCACCGAGATCGAGCAACTTGTAAAGCTGAAATCCCTTGTCGCCGACGAAATCGAGCTTCACGTAAATCTGCAGACGCTTCCCAAGTTGCTGCAGATGAGCAAATCCGGCCTTGCCCTGGCCACGGATTGACATCAGGCGTCCCGCAAGGCTCACATTTACGCGGTCGCGTTCGAGTTCCTCGCCGCTCGATCCTGAATACTTGTCCAGAATCTCGGGGACTGTGTGAGTGAAAGAGAATTTGTGCGGATAGCTCTCCTGTCCGAGAGCCTCGATCTGCCTCAGCTTGTCGCGACGAAGCTGGTATGTGCTTTCTTCGAATGACACCTGAAAAGTATATCGGGTGATCGGTCCACGCCGTGATCGGCAAAGATCAAATGCAAAACACGACGCGGATTCCGCGGATGGGACGCGGATCACGCGGAAGCCTCGGGGCACATTCGTCGTGACTTTGCCGCAGCCTCAAAAGGAATTATTACGAACGCAAAGGAGGAGAAATTCGGACGCGGATTTGGAGCGCGGGCTAGTAGTGATTCATTTCTTTTCTTTGACCTAGCAATTCCGCGCTCATCCGCGTCCCCTCCGCGAAATCCGCGTCAGGTTTGCCTTTGGTTGATTCTTCACCGCTGGCCCGATAAAAATAACGCCCGGAACTCGCGTTCCGGGCGGTTGGTTTCGTACTGTTCGTCAGCTTACTTGCGGAAGCGGGCGATCAGGCCGGTGAAGAATGAGCCAAGTCCAAGCAAGCTAAGCAGCGGCAGGATGGAAGCCGTTTGCGGCAGTCCATTCGCCTTGCCCTGTCCCTGATTGGCAGCGTTTGCGTTGTTCGCGTTCGCGGCGTTCTGATCTGCGCTGGCTGCGCCCTGATCAGCAGCGTTGCTTCCCGTGCTGCTGCTGGTTGCGCTCTGCGCATTCTGATCGGTTGCCGGAGCCGGAGTCGTTGCAGCCGCGCCGCTCTGAGCGTTCTGATCGGTCGTGCTGCTCGCATTGGACGAAGCTGCCGAGCTGGAAGCCGGAGCCGTCGAGCTCTGGTTGTTGATGTCACCAGAGGTCGCGTTCGAGTTCGAGCTGGGAGCTGCCGTCGTCGAGCTGGAGCTCGAAGCTGCGCCAGGAGCTGTTGCTGCGTTCTGGTCGGTTGTGCTGGATGGAGCCGCGGTCGGGTTTGCCTGGCTCGAGGTCTGGTCGGTCACCCCCGGAGTCGTCGAGGTCTGGCCATTGGTCGCGCTTGGGGCCGTGTTATCGGCTGGCGCGGTTGACTGGCTGGAGCTCGCCGGGGCTGCAGTCTGATTCATGTCAGAGCTGCTGCTCGAAGCCGGAGCGGTGGACGACTGGCTCGAACTGCTCGCCGGAGCAGTCGCGCTGGGCGTCTGGTTGTTTTGGCTATTTGGGTCTGTGGTTGTGCTGGATGTCTGGGCCACGGCTAATCCGGCTGACAACAGCAGTGCTGAGCATGTGTAAAGAAACTTGTTCATGGGCTGTTCCTCTTCCTCCTGCCCGGCGGTTCCAAGCCGGGATTCCTTGATGTTTACGAGTTGCACACGTATACACGTGTGAAACTCATCCACTTCGGCAGTTAGAGAAGAGTTAATAGCGGCGGGTTTCCCAACTTGCCTGAATAAAGCGGAGTTGCAGAAAAGCGGCAATATTCAGCGCTTACTGCTTAATCCATCGCCTATTGCCCTTCTACAATCATTGCCATGTCTCAGGATGAATTCTGGATGGAACGTGCTCTGGCCGAAGCTGCTGCTGCACAAGCCGACGGAGAAGTTCCTGTGGGATCTGTAATCGTGAAGACAGGAGAGCTGATCGCAACAGGACAGAACAGAAATTTACGCGATCATGATCCCTCAGCGCACGCCGAGATCGTCGCATTGCGCGCAGCCGGAACAAGTCTGGGAAACCATCGCCTGGAAGGCTGCGAGCTGTACGTGACCATCGAGCCGTGCGCTATGTGTGCAGGCGCGATGGTGCACGGGCGCTTGAAGCGGCTGGTCTATGGCGCAGTCGATCCGAAAGCCGGTGCTGTTCATTCAGTGATGAATGTTCTGAATCATCCCCGGCTTAATCATCAGATGGAAATCACCGGGGGAGTACTGGGCGACCAATGCTCGCAACTGCTTCGCGAGTTCTTTCGCGCACGGCGTGTCGTAAGTTAATCCGGTATTCTCGCTGTTAGAATAGAGAACGGCCGCTCAAGCCAAACAATCCGACGCGGAGAGGTGCGTGAGCGGTTGAAACGAGCCGCCTCGAAAGCGGCCATACCTTGACGGGTATCGGGGGTTCGAATCCCTCCCTCTCCGCCAGATCAACCGCACGCCATCGTTCATGGATCCTGCTCAACTCAATGGCAAGTTGTTCGCGGT
>DATEKE010000016.1:0-8079 GCA_035277605.1 Terriglobales bacterium
GCGTCAAGCGCGGAACGCGCGTTCTGCTCGCGCCAATGATGTTCTGTAATCATTGTGCGCACTGCACCGCCGGTCAGCAGAGCTTTTGCCGACAATTTTCCGTTTTGGGATACGGCAGCGACGGCGGCAATGCGGAATACATTGCTGTGCCGGAAGTAAATGTAATTCCGATTCCGGAAAGCTTGTCTTACGATCAGGCGGCGAGCGTTCCATTGGTTTTCCTTACTGCATGGCATATGCTGATCACTCGCGCGCAAATCAGAGCCGGACAAACCGTACTGGTGCTTGGCGGTGGCTCAGGCGTTGGCTCAGCGGCGATTCAGATTTGCAAGATGCTCGGTGCAACCGTAATCGCCACTGCCGGAGATGAACCTAAGCTGGGGAAGTCACGCGAACTCGGCGCCGATCACACGATCAATCATTACAAGCAGAAGATTGCGGAGGAAGTTCGCCACATTACGTCTAAAGCAGGCGTTGACATCGTCTTCGAGCACGTCGGCGCAGCCACATGGGAGGACAGCGTGCGCTCACTGCGTCCTGGAGGGACGCTCGTCACCTGTGGCGCAACCACCGGGGCGGAGGCCAAGTTTGATATTCGGGTTCTGTTTAGCAGGCAGCTTTCATTTCTCGGTTCCTATATGGGAACGATGGGCGATCTGCATGAAGTGCTGAAGCATGTCTTCAGTGGCAAACTCAAACCGGTCGTCGATCGCGTCTTCCCACTGAGTGAAGCTCGGGCCGCCCACGAGCGCATGGAAAAGAGCGAGCAGTTCGGAAAGATTGTGCTGAATCCATGAGTCCGGAGCAGGGAACACCCGCAGCCGATCCGAGTCTGCGCCGCGCCGCGAAATGGATCGCGTTGATCCTCTTCGTCCTTTACTGTGCAGATCTCATCTGGAAACTCGCGCACTGGAGTCAGTACGCCGCCGGTCTTGCACCCTGGCAGCTTGGGACAGCATTGACTCTTCGGGTGGTATTTATGGCTTTCCTGCTTTGGATGTTCCTGCGTGCGAGGAGAGCTGGTTGAACTCTCATTTTCCTACGAGGTCGTCTTGGCGGCCGAGCGCTTCGCAGCCATTGCCGTGGAGTTGCGAATAACCAGATTCGTATTCATTAAGTACTGAGTTCCACTCGGCGAAGGCTCGCGTTTTTCGACATCCTTCATCAGAGCCTCAAACGCAATCTTCGCAAGTTCCTGCTGTGACATCTGTATGGTTGTCAGCGGCGGAATTACGAATTGAGCAAGCCGAATATCGTCGAAGCCGATCACGGACAAGCTGCGTGGAATCTCGATCCCGCGCTGATACGCCTCGCGCATTACGCCGATTGCGGTCATGTCGTTCGAGCAAAGCACTGCAGTGGGCGACGTTCGCTTTTGGGAAAGCTCGTGAAACGCCTTCATGCCGCCCTCGACAGTGTGGTCTCCAACGACAATCAATGAGGAGTCGAGCCCGATCTCCCTCATTGTTTCTTCAAAGGCGTCTCGTCTGGCAACTGCGGACTTCAGTTGCGGCGGTCCTGTCACGAAGGCAACACGGGTGTGTCGGAGCGCCGCGAGATGCTGCACCGCCTGTCGAATTCCATTCTTGTAGTTGATGGCGATGTTGCTCACGCGCGGAAGCTTCGGCCCAACATCCACGAACACGAGTGGAACTTTGCGGTAATGGAGATCGTTGATGAGTGAATCTTCCATGCCGAACGTGAGGATTGCGACTCCATCCACACGCCGCTCGATCATGCGGCGGACAGAAAGCTCCATGCGCTTCGCGTCGTAAATCGTGGAGGTCAGAAGAATTTCGTAGTTATGCTGGACAGCAAGGTTCTCGAATGTCTGGACTATTTCGGGAAAGAATGGATTTGTAATTTCCGAAACGATCAAGCCGAAGACGCGGCTCCGGCCGGAAACTAGGGACCGCGCAGCGGAATTAGGATAATAGCCAAGTTCTTCCACTACTTTCCAAACTCTCTTGGCAAGCTGAGGATCGACCGTTGGTACGCGGTTAATAGTGCGCGAAACTGTGGCAGTGGAAACCTTGGCCCGGCTGGCGATTTGCCTGATATCCATGAAAACCCACAGAGAAAACGTATTCTCACTGAATCCTACCACGTAAGCGCCGAGCCCCCACTTGGGCCCGTAGCGTTGAAAGCCTCGCCGCAATCCCAGTCGCTAAACAGGAATGAGACATATATCTATTTTCAAGGCCGACCCTGGTGATGAACCAAAGACCGGCCGCTCGACCCACTCAGCACTGCGGTTTAATCTCTAAAAGAGCAAATGTCATTGCTTCCACAAAGATTCGGACGCTACGAGATCGTGCGCGAAATCGGGCACGGAGCTATGGGAATAGTGTATGAAGCACTCGACCCGACCATCGCCAGGAAGATCGCGCTGAAAGCCATTCGGTTCGACGGCATCGGAACCAGCGCCGACGAGGCAGCCCGCCGATTCAAGAATGAGGCGCGAGCAGCCGGCGGGTTGAATCATCCGAACATTGTCACCGTCTATGACGCCGGCGAGGACAGCGGAATACTGTATCTCGCGATGGAATTCATCGAGGGTTCCACGCTGGAAGCCCTGATTCGCCAGCAGCGCAGCATTGCTACTTCGCAGACCATCGACATCATCCGGCAAGTCTGTGCCGGTTTGGATTTTGCACACGCGAAGGGCATCATCCATCGCGATGTCAAACCGGGAAACATCATGCTCGCCGGAAATAGTTTGGTGAAGATCACCGACTTTGGCATCGCTCGCGCCGGCGAAGCTATGACCATTACGGGACAAGTGGTGGGCACGCCCAACTACATGTCTCCGGAGCAGGTGCTGGGCAAGCAGCTCGACGGTCGCAGCGATCTGTTCAGCGTTGGCGTGATCCTGTACGAAATGGTTACAGGAGAGCGTCCCTTCGAAGGCCAGAGCATTACCACGATCATGTACAAAATCGTGCATGAAACGCCGATCCCGCCGCGCAAGCTCGACGCCACGATTCACCCTGGCCTCAGCGCGTTAATCGAAAAAGCATTGTCGAAATCTGCCGACGACAGATTCCCAAATGGGGAATCGTTGTTTCGCGCACTTCAGAACTACAAAACTGCAAGTCTGTCGAACGTAAATACTTTGGAACAACCGACAGGAGATTTTCCCGGACTAGAGGAAGCGAACGCGACTTACGATGCCCAGCCACAGCCATCGCAATCAGGGCCCTCCCACCCTTCTCCAACGGGACCACCGGCTCGGCAATCGCGATCGGCTCATGTTCCAACTCTGCCGCCGGTACAAACTCTGCAACCCCGACGTCCATGGGACTTTTCACCGAAATGGCGTCGTCGTGTGGGGATTCTGTTCGTACTCGCCGCGTTCTTGATCTATTCCCGCTTTCAGCGACATTCTTCGAAGCCGCACGAAGAGAAAGACAATGGATCTTCGGCATCGACGCTTGCAGCTCCACCTGCACCCACCCCGCCTCCTTCCAACTCGGAAACGCAACCTGGCCCTCAGCGGGCGACTTCTGCGCTTGTGAAGCACGAGAATGCGACCACAAATTCAACCACCGCGACGATGAAGCTCAACAGCAATCCACCTGCGGCCGAAGTCGATCTCGACGGCAAGCCTACCGGCAAACGTACACCGACCGAACTGCAGATCGGCAGCGGACGCCATCGTGTGAGTATCCGCATGCCTGGCTTTCAAACCTCCAGTGTTACCGTGAAAGTCGCAGGTGGAGAGGAATTCGAATACTCACCTGATCTGACAGTCGCGATGCCGAATGTCCCGAGCATCAACATGCCCGATCTCTCGAGATTGCAGGACCTGTCGAAAGACCAGGCGCTTCAGGGGCAGTTTTGGCAGAAGTGGGCACGACGCGGTCCAGGCCCAAAGCTGGTCGTAGACAGCAAGCCTCCCGGTGCAAGCATTTTCGTCGACGGCAGAGACAGCGGCCAGACCTCGCCTGCGGTGATCCCTCTCAAACCGGGCAAATATCACGTCAAGGTAGTGCTGGACGGATTTGACACTGTTGAGGGCGACGTCACAATCCCACAGAATAAGGCGGCACTCTTCAATCCCACTTTGAAACCTTCAGGAACGGATCGATAGAGAGTCGCCGGGAAGAAAATTACGCCGCGCGGCCTACGACGTGAGAATGAACGTCGCAGATAGCGCGAATCATGGCGGCTTCGGCATTGGTGCGGAACATGTTCCGTGGATAAGCGCAGTGCAGGTGAAATTCGCGATCGTAAAGCAGGTCGTTCCACAGACTCTCAAGCTGCAGAGCGGCGATACGATTCCCCTGCTCCCACAGAGCGGCGACCATTTCCCCGAAGACCGTAACTCCCCGTTGAGCATTCCACGCCGACTGTCGGGCGCGTGCGGCCAGATGGCCTAGAACGGAGAAGAATCGTTGGCGGTCTGGGAAGCCATCGACCATGAAGGTAGCGAGCAACTCGTCGGCATCCGCAAAGATAAATCGTCCCTGCTGCTCCAGGATTTCAGTTTCCACATCATTCATGGCCAGCGCCGTCTTAAGCTGCTGACGGTGCGGTTCGGTAGCTACAACGATTACCGAATTCCCCACGTCAATCGCCGGGACAATGATCGAGCGCAGACGCTGAATCAGCGCCTCATCATGCTCGTAGAAGTGCACGGAATGAATCACCGAACATGTCGCGTTAACGACCAGATACACCTCACCCTTGACGATTAGCATTATACGATACCGATTCCTGCTACTTTAGTTGTATAAGACCCTCCTTGCTCCAGCCCGGGTACGACTAGCAACGTCTGGCTGTAGTCTTGACCCGCCTGTTGTCTCTCCGTCCCAACCTCCCTGACTCTGATTGACTTGACCCTGAATTCATCTGGCACGCATTTGCGATGGACGAATCAGGTGCCGTCGGGTGAGCCCCAATCGGACTACGTCCCATGACCTAAGCCTCTGCTCCTCCCTACCCCGGGCCTTAGTTTCGTTGCGCACTCTGGCGCACTCAGGTGGCCCATTCGCTGATATGCTGTCGCGATACATCCCCCACAATCAGGCCATACATGCAACACACGTTGCTCTGTATCGACGACGAGCCCTCTATCTGCGCTCTGCATAAGCTGCTCTTCGAGGTCAACGGATATCGTGTGCTCGTAGCCAACAGCGGTCCAGAAGGCCTGCGACTGCTGAAAGCCGAACAGATCGATCTGGTTGTGCTCGACTACCGCATGCCCGAGATGACCGGCGACAAAGTGGCCGAAATCATCCGACGAGAGCGCCCTGGAATTCCCATTCTCATGGAGTCCGCCTACACCGATCTTCCCCAGGAGGCGTTGAAGAATGTCGATGCCTACCTTATTAAAGGTGACGCGACGGAAAACCTCATCGCGCAGGTGAAGACGTTGTTGAAGAAGCGAGCAAACGGCAATAGCAGCCGACAATAGGCGCAGCGGTACGCGTTGCCGGCGAATCACCGTGCTCGAATCGCACATCATTTTCGCCTCATTAGAGCGGTTCCAACGTTGCTGTATCCCGTCCTATTTGTGCGAGGCGCGCAACCAAGTCAGTACCGTTCGCGGTAGCGAATGGGTGGATAGGTAGAAAAAAGCACCCGTCCGCTACCGCGGGACGGTACTGATGTTGGATACACCAACTATGGAACCGCTCTAACGTGCGGCAAACGAAACCGGCTTCAGTTCGCCGACGAGAAAGACCCAGGCAAATCCTCCGACCAGCATCACCGCCGCGGTCATGGCTAACGTGACAGCAAAGTTCCCGGTTCGGTCGAGCAGGAAACCAGTAATTGCCGGCGCAAGAATGCCGGCGAAGTTGGCCGCGCAGTTCTGCAGCCCGCTCCATTTTCCGGAAGCCTCGTGCCCGCCGAGGTCCTGGGGAAAGGCAAAGATTCCCGTCGCCGCGATGCCCCATGCGGCGAAGGTGAACACGATGCACACCATGAACCAGTTCGAACCGGCCAGCATCCAGCAAAGTAATCCGATCGCGGCAAGCGTGTGGCCGACAATCATCGCCGTCTTGCGCGCCCGCGTAATCGTCTGCCCTCGGCGCACGGCGCGATCGGTGAGCGCGCCGGTGATCACCGTGAACGTCGACTCGACGCAATAGAAGAGCGCCGCCAGTTTTCCCATTGTGGGAAGCGAAAACTGTTTCTCTCGCACCAGGTAGAACGGCATCCAGGTCAGCACGAAGTAGGCCAGATAGTTGATGCAGAAGTGCCCAATCGCTCCGCCCCAAAACGACCGATGCCGCAGGATCGCCCACACCGGCGGACCCGAACTCCTGTGCGCCGTTTTCGGAGGCGCCGAGCATGGCATCGAGATCATCCATGGAATCAGCCATGCCAGCGTGACCACGCCAAGCACAATAAAGAATGGACGCCATCCGAAGCGCGCAATGAGAGTTCCGCCGATCAGCACCCCAATCGCCGGCCCCAAAGCGGTACCCGTCATCGTGGCAGCATTTGCCAATCCCCGCCGGTCGTTGGGCAAGTCGCGCGCCAGAATCGTGCCAAAGCAAGGCCACGGCGTCGATTCCCCGATGCCCAGCAGCACGCGCATCACCAGCAGCATGGTGAATCCGTGGACCAGCCCCGTCACCGAAGTTGCCACCGACCACAGCGCAAAGCCTCCGGCAAGAATCCATCCCGGATGAAAGCGGTCCGAGAGCCATCCTGACAGAATCTGAAAGGGCGTGTAAGACCAGAAGAACGCCGAAAGCAGAATCCCAAGTTGGGACGCGCTCAAATGAAGCTCGTCCTTGATGATCGGCGCCGCAATCGACAGGTTCCCGCGATCGACGTAAGCGATGATCATCGAGAGCGTCAGCATCAGGATGAGCACCGAATGCTTCTGCTGCGATCGAACCGGCGCGACCGGCGCGGTAGTCATGGCCACCTACGATACTCCACAACGCAACAGAACCGTCGCCGGTACCTGGGTCCCCGGCAAGCGCCGATTTTGCGGTTGCTGGGGTTGCGGCAGGCGATGGGGCAGTCGCGCTGCGCGGCTGCGTCGAGTGCGAGGGCGATGGGGCAGCCGCGTCTTTTCGCGGCTGCGTCGAGTGCGCATGCCTCAACGCACTGTCGTCCTGAGTGCGCCGGAGGCGGAACGAAGGATCTCCCGCAATGCGTCGGACTAAAACGCCCTGCCCGGGATCTTCGGCCAGAGCCGCCTTTTGCGGTTGCACGCTTTTCTTCTCTGCCGCACAAAGCTTGTCATCCTGAGTCCGCCGAAGGCGGAAGAAGGATCTCCCGCGATGCTTGAGACTAGAAATGCCCTCACCAGGCTTCTCGGCCCAGCACCGACTTTGGTGGAAACGCGACACTGATTACATCAACGTTTTTCCCGCCTGCCACTTCGGAAATTGCGAAATAGGTTTCGACCTCATCTGCTCTTAATCCAAAAACATGGTGGCAATGTCAGTCACAAACAACTGCAATCTCCAACCCTGAATGTTTTTAGCGTTACCCTGAGATTTCCTCCGCGTAACCCTGACAAATCCTCAGCGTTACCCATCGCTTTATAAGTTGAAGTCAGTGCGGTCATGCGTAGCGGATGGGTAGAATCCGCCCCTTCTGTGCAGCTGCCATATCTATGATTGCGAAGTCGAGTCATCATTTCCTGGAAACTCTATAAGTCAGTATCGTCCCGGCCAGCCGGGATAAGTTCAAGGCACCCTCCTGCCTCACCCGTCCGCTACCGCGGACGGTACTGACGATGGATCAGCAGCGCCAGCCCACAGCCGACTCATAAAACTCAACCTATCTCTATTAAATTGAGTTACATTGCGTATCATCTTCGACTCCAAAGTGCTGGGGTTAACCCCGAATTTTCCACGGGGTTAACCCCCAGTTTTCCACGGCGTTAACCCCGAAATTTCCACGGCGTTAACCCCGAACCTCAGCGGGGTTAACCCCAGCGAGACACTGAACAACTTGGAGCACCTCGTAAGCATCCGCGAAGCCAAGACACGTCCTCGCCGCGAAACGCAAAGAGTAAGCGGAGGCGGAAGCAGTTAGATGCCATTCAGTAACATAAGAACAGACCCTTGGAAGCGAAAAACTCCAAACGTTCGGAAGTCCGGCACA
>DATEKE010000017.1:0-14145 GCA_035277605.1 Terriglobales bacterium
GCTTACGCTCAGGAAGGGAAGAAATCATGCAAACCTTTGCGCGAGTGCTGCTCGCCTCAGTGTTTCTCGTCGTGTCTGCATCTGCGCAGTCGACTGCGCCGCAGCGCCACTTTACGTTTCATTACGGCTTCACAGTCCGCAACGTAACTGCAGGACAGCCGCTCCGCATCTGGATTCCGCTGGCACATTCCGATCTATTTCAGGACGTAAAGGTGATCTCGGAAAAAGGCGATCTAATGCTGAAGCACACGCAAGAGCATGAGTACGGCGACGAGATGCTGTACGCTGAAACGCCGAAAGCAACGAAAACAGAGTACGCGTTCGAAGTTGTTTATGACGTGGTGCGACGCGAGAGCTCGCAGCACCGCATCGGGATTTTGCGAGCCACGCAGCAAAAGCGGCTGCTCTCGCCCGACAAACTGGTTCCCATAAGCGGATTGCCTGCCGATCTTGCCGCCAGGCAAGTTGCGTTAGTCACAGGCGGTAACTATGCGAAAGCTCGCGCGCTCTACGACTACGTTTTAGCGAACATGCGCTACGACAAGAGCGGCACCGGATGGGGA
Source organism: Terriglobales bacterium (assembly GCA_035277605.1). Taxonomy (GTDB): domain Bacteria; phylum Acidobacteriota; class Terriglobia; order Terriglobales; family Acidobacteriaceae; genus Gp1-AA112. The sequence goes on from DATEKE010000017.1 coordinate 564, forward strand.
CACGGTGACACTCTCTATGCGTGCAATGCCAAGCACGGAAACTGCACCGACTTTCATTCGTTGTTTATTTCCATGGCCCGCTCACAAAAGATACCTGCACGTTTTGAAATCGGCTTCCCCGTTCCTGCGGACAAGCACTCGGGCGAAATTCCCGGATACCACTGCTGGGCTGATTTCTACACCAAAGATCACGGCTGGGTTCCAGTCGATATTTCCGAAGCCTGGAAGCATCCTGATCAACGCGAGTTCTTTTTCGGGCACTGGGACGACAATCGCATCCAGTTCAGCGTTGGGCGTGACGTCACGCTCAGTCCGAAGCAGGACGGGGAAGCGTTGAATTATTTTGTGTATCCATACGTCGAACTGAACCACAAGGATCACGCGAACATCTCTACGCATTTTGGGTTTGAGGATCGTGAGAATGCCACACCTGTAAACCGGGCCGCCGTCATTAGCCGGTGAAAGACGAAGTTGGCGCTTCTACTTGCGCACGCCAAATGACGGCTTCAAGGCTGCTTCATAGACGGAAATAGGGGTTCTTCATAGGGGTTCTTCGTAGGAGTTCACGAAATCTGATCTTTCCTGTAGCAGACGCGCTGAGTAGTCAATCGTTTCGTATCGAGGGCGTCAAAGGAGCACATCTCGAAATAGTGTCGAGCAGTTCCTGGGGATCGGGTTCGCAGGTGCAATCAGCTTCGTCGAATTTACCTTCGTGAGGCTTTGTCAGAACAATGAAGTGAGCGCGCTGGAAATGTGCTTTTAGCCACTTCAGAAGCGTAGTCCGCTCAGCCCGAGGAGCGGAGTGGCCGATCACGACCAAATCGAATACCGATTTTTCCGCTGCTTTGCGGCCTTTATCGGTTCCCACGACGGAAACGACGTCGTATCCAGCCTGTCGCAATACGTCCGCGCGAGTGACTTCGAGTATCGGATCGTAAGCGATTGAGAGGACTCTGATTGCACTCGCAAAGGCGCGTACTGTGTGCTCCAGTTGCTCATTCAGGGCCTCGCCGATGCGCACCAAATCAGAGATGATTGTGCTGAGATCGATTGAAAGCAAATGCGCCTGAAGACACTGCGACACAACGGAATGCATAATGCGAGCTTCAGCGATTAGCTGTGGAATGCTGTAACCCTGTTTGCGTCGGAGACGTCCATGCTTATGAGCAGCGTCAAGCGCGCTAAACTTGCCTCCCAACCGTTCTGAATCGATGCGATTGGCCATTTCTTCGAGAAAAACTGGAAGATGATCCACTCGATCCTTTTTCGTAAGAGGAATGCGCGAGAGATCGTCGTCCTCTGAAATGAGCCTTAGCCACTCTGCAATGATGCTCTGCGCATGTTCCCGAATCAGAACGGAAGCTCTTTGGGCCGAAACATGTTCGATGCGGCCAGGCTTTCCCAGTTTTTCGTTGATTCGTGTAACCAGGTATCTGATATCAGCAGGCTTGGTCAGATAGTCATCCACTTGGCTTCTCAATGCTTCCAAAGCGGTCTCGAAGTCGGGATAGCCAGTGAGAATGAATGTGACGGCGTCCGGTTGCGTGCGTCTCATCGCACTGACAACGGTGAAGCCATCGCCGGGACTGCCTATGTTGAGATCGGATAAGAGAACGTCAAACTTCTCTTTAGTGATGAGCTCGAGGGCTTCAGGAACGCTCGCTGCGGCGGTAACCTCAAATCCTTCTTGAGCCAGGATGACTGGGAGCGTCAGTCTGATGTTTGCTTCATCATCAACAAACAACAACCTCTTTCTTTCAGCCACGAACGTAGACCTTTCCACTGCATGTTCTACGGCTTTGATGCGACCTGGCAGCGAAGCGTTGAAATCCGTTCAGATTCAAGCATTTATAAGGTCAGGCCTGTTCACTGGAAGATTGGCAATTTAAGACATCCCGCAGCGTAGTAAGCAGATTATTGAGGTGGTCGAACCTGACGACGGCATCTACCCCGGGCGGCATGATCTCAAGCCTTGTGTGCTTTCGCGCCTCTAGCAGAATGATTGGGAGCGACGGACGAACTAGCTTCAAAGAACGGATGATCGACCATTCCTGGTCGCGAATCGATTCACAATCGACGATGGCGGCTGCTACCACCTGATCGACACATACTGCCATCGCTGATTCCGGAGTCAGCGCGATCAGAACTTCCAGGTTGCAGTGATCGAAAGAACTACGCAATGCCGCGTAAACCGAGGAAGAGCGCGCGACGCACAGGACTCTGGTGCGTCCCGGATGCTGCGGCGACACAAATGGCGGCATGTTGCTGAGATATGAGCGTGGGGTTGCCGGGTTGCCTTGCGACTTCTTGCGCCACCCAAGATTTCCATATTGAAGGCTTAGTCGCCCATTTCTAGAAGAACGTCTCCACAATATCGATCACGCGATAGGAAGCGTCGACGATCGAAAGGAAGCGCCATTTGTCGAATGTCAGACACGGATGTGAGATGTCGAAGGCGATCATGTCGCCAACGTGAATATCGGCGCCTTCTTCGATTTGCAGAAACGAGTGCTGATCCATGATGCGCGTCAACGTCCATCCTTGCGGAGGCTTCATCGGCTCAGGCCAGCTTGGACGATAGTGAAGGGCGGGCACCGGGAGTGCCGCATCGAAGGCTGCGTCGCGCTTGCCCATTCCGACGATCGCCCGTTCCCGTTCTGGGATTGATTGCACGTATGCCCAAACCTGCAGGGCGGGTTCGAGCGCAGGCTGCATCTGCTGCGCCACCGGGTTCTGACCCAGGATTCGTTCTTGCGCGCTGCGATATGCCCCCACATCGTGCGTAAGGTAACAGCCAGGACGAAGGATCACCTCGGTTGCTGCTCCAACATCCGCGTTGCCGAATACATCGGCGACAACGTCATACCACGACGAGCCCGCGCCTGACAAAATTACCGGTCCTCGCTGGAATCGGCCATCGCGCACCAGCTCACGAGTAGTGTCGAGCGCCCGATGCAGGTAGCTGCGGATGGCGCGCTCATCGTTAAGAATGCCTTCGTAAATCTCAAGCCCGCAGAAAATCAATGTCTTTGGCCAATGGGACAGAGCTTCGAGTACGGAGTCGAGCTGTTCCCGATTTCGAACTCCTGTTCGGCCGCCCTCGACACCGAGTTCGAGCAGTACGTTGAGCTCCAGGCCATGCTCGCGAAAGAACGTGCCTAGTTGATTCGTGTTCTCGGAGGAATCAACCAGGCAATAGAACTCAAATTCAGCGTTTTCCAGCATCTGCGCGATCGTGGCCATGTTCTGCTTGCCTACAAGCTGATTGGCCATCAGCACGCGTCCGATTCCGTGCTCATAAGCGACGCGCGTCTGGTGAGCGGTGGCCAATGTGATGCCCCATGCTCCGGCCTCCATTTGGCGCTGGAAGAGCCTGGGCGCCATGGTCGTCTTGCCGTGGGGTGCAAGCTTTGCGCCATAGGCGGAAGCGAACGCCTGCATCCATTTCAGATTGTGATCGAGTTTCTCTGAGGAGATGACTGCGGCAGGAAGAGCGAGATCTTCCTTTAGTAAGTTCCATCCCAATTTGGGAAGCTCGTCCAGACCCAATCCGCCACCCAGCAGCCCAATACCTTTGTTCAGTGGACTCAAAGCGGACGACGGTGCTCGGTGCGAGACTTTCTCGGCGACGTGGGATGGATTCATAGCTTGAGACCTGCAGGCTAAGGTACATCATTCCGAGATGTCAGAAGTGCCCGGGGTGGACCTTGGCTGGATGGGGATGAAATAATGCGCAACTCCTTGGTACCACAAACGTCTAAAATAGTAGCCATGCGCGCAGGGCTTGCAGTGCTTACATTGTCGGTTGCGGTTTTAGCGGTTCCGTTAAAGGCGCAGCGGACCGCAGGTCCGGAGCTGCGCGGCATTCCCGCATCAGTCACTTCTCCCCGACCCGATGGAACGCTGCGAGGCATACCTGGCAGCGTCACCGATCCGCGCGCCGCATTTGGCTTTCGCGGCAGTGTTTCATTCGGACGCGTGCGTCCGGTCGCGCCGTTGAACCATCGCCGTCCAGCGCCTGTCGTTGTTGTTCCTTATTACGCATATCCGTATGTCTACGATTACTCTGCGTATGAGGAACCTCAACCCGCTGCCCAGACGGTCCAGCCGCAAGTAATCGTAATCAAGGACGAGACGACGCACTCCGATGACAGCTCGCGCTATGGAGAGCATTCCTTTGAGCAGCGTGAACCAGCGCACGAGGAGGCCGTACAGCCCAAGCCAGCGCCCGCCGCACCGCAGCCCGAAAATGCCGGACCGCCGACCACCCTGGTGTATCGAGACGGACACAAAGCAGAGCTTCGCAATTATGCGATTGTCGGCTCGGACCTGCTCGATCTAACCAGGAGTCCTGTGATTAAGAGAATCCCGCTGGCGTCACTCGATCTGAACGCCACCCGCCATGAGAATGAAGAAAACGGCGTGGATTTCTATCTGCCGTAGGTCGCAACCTTTCTTTCGACATTCCGAACCACTTTGGTGCGGTGTGGAATTCCTATGATCTTCCAGGGCACTCTCGGGAGCGACCGATTACTTCTCCTGCCACACCGTTTTGGCATTATTGGCAGGAACGATCCGGTCCTGACGACATTTTGATTGTCGGTAGGATTCCTCACCGCCAAAATCAGGCGGTTCGAAATGACAAGAAAGAAGGGGGATTTTACCTTCCTGCGCCAGTCGCTAACTTCCGGACCATAGCCAGCACCAGCTTGCGGTCGCTGTCATTCAGATTGCTGGAGTAGCGACGGAATTGGGCGAGGAACTTCACTTCGTCTTCCGTCCACTGCGGAAGATCTTTGCCGTTTTTCGACGGCGCATGGCGGTCGGCAAAGAAGTGCGCCAGTGGAACGTCCATAGCCGAAGCGATTTTGGCAAGCGTGTCGAGCGAAGGGATGGTGTGTCCGTTCTCCACCCGCGACAGATAGCAGCGCAGCAACCCCGTACGTTTTTCGATATCACCCTGCGACATCCCCTTTTGCAGGCGATAATTGCGGATCGTCTCACCAATATTCATTGTGGATTTTCTCTCGGGCAGCGTTCTGGGGTGCGAGCAGATAGTAACCAGAGTAGAACCTTTCTGCAAGGAGAATTTTTGTCAGAAAGGTAAACGGCTGCTAGTTACGACAGTTTGGCAGAAAGCTAAGTTTGTCGCCCGTTTTGCCGAGTAGCCTGCCATGCGCGAATGTCGAGCTCCAGGTATTTCGCTCCGGGAACTGGATTTTCGCGATAAGGCGCGATCTCTGCGAATCCTAACCGCCGGTACATCTCGACAGCAGTCGCCATTTCGCCGGGAACAGTATCGAGGCGCATACGATGGTAGCCGATGGCAGCCGCGCATTTCAGAATGGCTTCCACAAGTTCCCGGCCTAGTCCGACGCCGCGAAACTGCTGACGCACATACAGGCGCTTCATTTCGCAAATATCGAGCTCCGCGAGAATTTCATCGTCGTCCGATGCAGCTTTGGCGCCAAGCCTGTGCAGCGCGACGCATCCCGCGGGTTCGTCATTTACCAACGCCAGCAGCAGCATTCCCGACCACGGAGCGTACTCGCCGGGTAAAGCCGCCAGCTCCTGTTCGAAGCTTTGAAAGCACAGATTAAAGCTGAGCGATTCGGCGTACTCCTGAAAGAGTTCGCGCACGGCTTCGATGCGAACCGGACTATCCGCCGGGACAATCGCAACTCGCGGCCGATGAAGAGTTTCGGCAGCAGCACTCATAACCACACCTGCATCTCCAACCCGCTACACACAAGAAGTCCTTTATGTGCTCGCGAGACTTCTACAGCTACCCCATCAGCATTCCGCCGTTCACGTTGAGAACATGGCCCGTGATGTATCCCGAATCGGGAGAGGCGAGAAAGCAGACTGCGTGCGCCACCTCCTGATCGGTACCCGCGCGTCCAAGCGGGATTGTTTTCGACATGGTGTCGCGCAGCTCCGGGCTGAGCACCTCGGTCATCGCTGTTTCGATCCATCCAGGAGCCACCGCGTTCACGGTTATGTTTCGTGACGCAACTTCGCGGGCAACCGACATCGTGAGCCCGATCAGACCAGCTTTTGACGCGGAGTAGTTCGCCTGACCGGTCTGGCCCATCTGTCCAAAAATGCTGGTGATGTTAATGATCCGCCCCCAGCGCTGCTTCAGCATCGAGCCGATCACCGCCTGAATGCACAGAAATGGACCTGTGAGATTCGTATCGAGCACCGCGCTCCAGTCAGCGCGCTTCATGCGCATCACGAGCTGGTCGCGCGTGATGCCGGCGTTGTTCACCAAGATGTCGACCTTGCCGAAGCGGTCGAGGGCGGCTTTCGTCGCAGACTTGATTTGATCTTCCTGGGCGACATCCACGGTGAAGCTACCCGCTTCCCCACCGGCGGCGGCGATCTCGGCTTCGACTTGCTGGAGCTTGTCGCTGTTGCGAGCCGCTAGTGCAACTTTTGCTCCCTGCGCAGCAAGACGCAGGGCGCATGCTCGTCCGATACCCTGCGATGCTCCGGTTACCAGCGCTACACGACCTTCCAATGGTTTCATGCGATTGGTTTTGAGGAACCGAGAATTATAGAGGGAGCGCCACCGGTCTGCCGTTTGTGGCGACGTTTTCGATATCGCATCACCGCAGACGATTCCTGATTAAGGCACTTCGATACTAAGTACAACCAGCTACTCTGCTTTCTGATTCCAAGCGACTTAGCTCCAACTTCACCTTAGCCACCTTAGCTCATTTCTACGGGTCAGTTGTTACGCAATTTAGACCTTCTGTTCGAGTGAGTCGGCGGAGTTGGCCCGCTACTCTCGCCTTTTCCTTGGAGGCGAGATCTTGGTTCAGACTTCACGGTTCGGCACCCTTGTATGCGCTCTGCTCGGATTGGCGCTCGTTACCGGCTGCGGCGGCGCAGCTCCTAACCTGGCTTCGTCAGGCACAACGACGACCTCCGCGAACGGATCGAGTTCAGGCACAACCACCCCAACGAACCCAACGCCAACTCCAAGTCCGACACCAACACCGACTCCAACTCCAACACCCACGCCTACGCCGAGTCCAACACCGACTCCCATCGTCACCACCACGACGCTGACGGCGGAGACAAGCGCGAATACCAGCGTGGCAGCCTCGTTCGGTGCGCAGTCGAACGGCAACGAAGGAGGATCGAACGTCAGCAAGGTGGACACCCGTACCCTGCTATATCCGGGAGCAACGACAAAAATCTACGCACACTTTATGCCCTGGTTCGGAGATGGGGGTCACATGGATGTCGGCTACACCTCGAGCGATCCCAATCAGGTGAACCGTCAAGTTTCTGACGCACTGAGCCGTGGAATCTCTGGGTTCATCGAGGACTGGTACGGACCGAACAATTCCATGCCGAACGCAACGGCGTTCACGCTGAAGGCTGAGGCAGAGAGCCGAAATGGCGCATTCGTCTTCGCAATGATGGAAGATGCGGGAGCCTTGGACAATTGCAATTCCACTCCGGGCTGCGATGTTACTGGACAAATCATTAGCGATCTCAAGTATGCCTATGACAACTTCGAGACCTCGCGAGCTTACATGACCATCGCCGGACGGCCAGCGGTCTTCTTTTTCGATCCTGAGCGTTTTGGGATGCTCGACTGGAATCTCATTGCATCTTCTGTACCGGGCAATCCGCTGTTCATTTTCCAGAACTCAGGCGCTTTCACCCATCCGCAAGCGAGCGGCGGATTTTCCTGGGTCATGATCTCCGGCGACCCCAACGACTGGAGCCAGTCCTATCTCGACGATTTTTATTCCACTGGCCTCAGCCATCCACAAGGCCATACCTTCGGCGCAACCTGGAAAGGATTCAATGATAGCTTGGCAAGCTGGGGCTCTCAGAGAATTGTGAACCAAAATTGCGGACAAACATGGCTCAATACGTTTTCCGAAATCGGGAAATACTATTCCGCGAACTCTCAGCTTGAATCTCTGCAGCTCGTTACCTGGAACGACTACGAAGAAGCCACCGAGATCGAAACCGGCATCGACAACTGCATCAATGTGTCAGCATCAGTATCGGGAACTCAGCTTTCGTGGAGTCTGAGTGGAAATGGCCAGGAGAATACGATCGATCATTACACGCCGTACATTTCGGTCGACGGCGAGAACTTGATGGCCCTTTCCGACGTTCCCGCCGGCACGCACTCGCTCGATTTATCGAGCTATCACTTCGCGGCTGGAACCTACAAGGTGTACGTGGAGGCAGTAGGCAAACCCAGCATCAAGAACCAGATGTCTGGTGTGGCGAGCTTTGTGAGCAGCGGGAGCTAATGCAGTATCTCGCCAGGTTTTCGCGTGATTGCGGAACGAGTCTCCTTTCGCTCTCGTACAATCGCTTAAACCGTGTACGACGACAGCATCAGCCAGGATGACGTGCAAGAGCTGCACGAGCATGCCGAACATGCGCAGCATGACCGTTCTCTGCTGCCTGTGAGTTTCAGCATGAGCGTGCTCGCGGTTCTCGTCGCGGTAGTCACGCTTCTCGGTCATCGCGCGCACACTGAAGAAGTCGTGGCTCAGATCAGAGCCACCGACACGTGGGCCGAATATCAGGCGGTGGACACGCGTCGCCATACTTACGAGGTCTTCGGAGAGTTCATCGAGATCACTCCACCGAAGGATCCCACTGCAGCGCAGAAGATGCACGACAGCTTTCTTCGCCAAAGCCAGACGTATGAGGATCGGCGCAAGGAGCTTCGCAGCGAAGCCGAGCGCCTGGAGCAGGAAGTCCGGGACGAAGAGCGAAAAGCCAATCGCTTTGACTTCGGCGAGGCTCTCCTCGAAGTTGCTCTGGTAATCACATCCATTACGCTTCTTACCCGTCGCAGGCCCTTTTGGTATCTCGGCACTGCGATCGGCGTCATCGGCATCGTCGTGGCAGCGACTGGGATGTTCGTACGCTAGTCGGTGAGGAGCTGCGAAGCCGGTTAGCCAGAGGGCAGTGATTCGGCACAGCTCAACCAGCAGGTCAGGATTCATGACCAACCGTTTTTTCCCATAAACCATCCAAACAAGAGCTGCGACTAGCGGCATTCGGACAAGCATGAATGCTGAAAAAAAACTAGTTCCTGTTGCGTGCAATGGCACGTTAGAAGACCAGGCCGCTCCGCTTCCCCCGGCTGTGGTTGAAACCATGAAAATCGTCTTTCGCGAAACCCACGGGGCCGAAATGACACCGGAGGACCGTGAGTTTCTGGGCATTGCCGATCAGTGAAAAAGAAAAAAGCCGATGGAGCAGTCACGTCTGCGAGGGAAGGTTCTAATCAGCCACGCGATCAGCGTCTAAACAGCGCGATCGAGAGGGTGTTTCGGCTCACGCACAGCCGGGAAATGACAGCCAAGGAACGCCGCGAGTTTGGCCTCAACAACTCCAATCCGGATCACAAAGAAACAAACACAAAAAACAGCCATCTGCGAACTCCGAAATTCGAGCCCGAGCTTTCGTAAAAGAGGCTTCTGATCCCAGTCCTCGTCCCCGTTTGCTAACATCGATTCGTGGGGCCCTCCATCAAAGTTCGAGTTCGATTTGCACCTTCGCCAACAGGCTTGCTGCATGTTGGCAACGCTCGCACCGCGCTTTTTAACTGGCTGTTTGCGCGGCAGAAAAAAGGTGTGCATGTTCTGCGAATCGAGGATACCGATGTGGAGCGCAGCGAAGCCCGTTTTGAACGTCAACTACTGGACGATCTGCGCTGGCTGGGAATCGATTGGGACGAGGGACCAGACGTCGGCGGCCACTTCGGACCCTATCGGCAGAGCGACCGGATGGAGATCTACCGCCGCTATGCCGAGCGCTTGATCGAGGAAGGTAAAGCCTATCTTTGTTTTTGTACAGCCGAGGAGCTAGAGCGGGAGCGCCGTGAAGCCGCGGAGAAGCACCTGCCGCAGGTGTACTCAGGAAAATGCCGGCGGCGCGATCCTGCGGACGCGAAGCGTCGGCGCGAGAGCGGCGAGCCTGCTGCCATTCGCCTAAAAATTCCCGAGCATCCGATCCACTTTCACGACATAGTCCGCGGCGACGTCACCTTTGACAGCGAATCGGTGAGTGATCCCATCATCGTGCGTTCGTCCGGCGTGCCGGTTTACAACTACGTCGTGGTAATCGACGATGCTGAGATGAAGATCACGCACGTGATCCGCGGCGACGATCACCTCTCGAACACTCCGAAACAAGTGGCGCTCTATGAAGCGCTGGGATTCCCGGTTCCGGAATTTGCCCATCTTTCCACGATTCTTGGGCCCGACCGCGAGCGTCTCTCCAAGCGACACGGCGCAACCTCCATTTCGCAATTCCGTGAGATGGGGATCCTTCCCGAGGCGCTGGCGAATTATCTGGCACTGCTCGGTTGGGCCCCAAGTGGAGGCACGCGCGAGACCTTCACGCCGAAGGAACTGATCAAAGAGTTTTCCCTGGAGCGCGTGACGCCCTCTCCAGCCGTATTTGATTTCGAGAAGCTCTATTGGCTGAACCGCCATTACATCAAAGCGGCGGATGCCCAGCGCATCGTGGCGCTATCGTTAGCATACTTTCGGAAGTCGGGACTGGTGCCCGAAGATCCCAGTCCCGAGTTGCTCGAATGGATCGAAAAAGTAATCGCACTGCTCGCGCCATATGTCGATCGCCTGGATCAGCTCACGGACAAAGCCAAGCTGTTCTTCGAATACGATGCCGGTTGCGCTGTGTCAGCAGAAGACAATCAGCCGCTACTAACCTCCAACATTGGTCAGAAGGTCGTCTCCGCGTTTCAAGCGGAGGTGCGTGCAAGCAGCAACGGATTTAGCGCCGAGAGCTTTAAGTCGATTATCAATCGAGTGAAAGAAGAAACAGGCGCGAAAGGGAAAGAGCTTTTTCATCCTATCCGCATCGTGATCACGGGTTCCCATTCTGGCCCGGACTTCGATCGAGTGATTCCGCTGATCGAAGCCGGCAGCCGCTTGGCATTGCCCCGCCATGTCATGAGCGTGCGTGAAAGGGCGGAAGCATTTCAAGCGGCATCGCAGAAGTAACCTGTCGCTCTGTAGTGACCCCGTGGTCACACTATTTCCTGCCCAGGAACCTGATCCTTGCTGTAAATGCCCGTCCGTCAAAACCGCCATAGGTTGCGTAGTTCGTCGCATCGATGTTGTTGTTCACGAACGCCGGGTTCTTGCGGTCAGTCACGTTCTCTGCCACACCGCGCAGCGCCAGTGCATAGCCGCGGAAGGTGAATCGGAATTCCAATCCAGGATTCAGCGCGAAATAGGAGGGAAAACGATTCGAATAAGCAGCCCCGACGATCTGTTGGCTCTGGTTCACTGTGGTCCACGGAAATCCAGTGTGATAGTCGAGAGAATAGACGAAATCAAAGCGCTTGAACGGCGTGGGAAACCAGCCCCAACTGATGAACCGATTCGGAATATCCCATGGTAACGGGCCGCCCATTTGCGTGCTGAAAATCGGATTGTTTAACGAGTAGTCGACAACCGCATTCGAATGCGCGTACGAATGCGTGTACGAGCCAAAGACGTTGTAGTCGCCCTGAAAGTGCTTGCGCGCTGTGAGTTGAACGGAGCGGTATCGATCCTGACGAGTATTGGTGAGGACGTAGTTGCCGGAGAGGATCGACGCGGTGTTCAGGTTCTGGAAAATGAATCCGTCCGTGCCGCTCTTCTGCAGATATTCGACTGCGCCGTAAATCCCGAGCGGAAGCTTTTGTTCCACTCCCGCGCTCCAGTTCAAGAATCTTGGTTCATGCAGAGCAGGCTGATCGACAGCGAAGGTTGTAACCAGAGGCGGACCGATTAAGTTCGTTCCAGTCGCGTCGTAGTAGTAATCGAGCCGCGGACCGGTCATTGCGCGCGCGAGATAATCCAAATGCGTGCGCTCGTGGTAGACACCCAAGCCCGCAGAAAACTTCGTTGTTCCTTCCGAGCCAAGCGCATACGTGCCCGCGATGCGCGGTGAGAATAAGGGACGGCGGATGATCTCGTCCCAATCAAAACGCAGACCGGGCTGCACGATCAGTCGCTCGTAAGGAGACCATTTGTCCTCGACATAGCCGCTGGTTTCAAAGTTGTTGCGGTCCAGTGACGTCGAAGCCGGCAGCACGCTTTGGCGATAGAGCGTTCCATCCGATCGTTGCAGGAAAAAGGGTGTGTCCTGGTAATGCTGCGTGAAGTTGATCTGATCGATCTCGGTGCCGAGCTTCACTTCATGACGTCCGAAAGCAGTAAACGCACGCAGGAACAGATTGGCGATGCCCTGCGCCCGGCGTGAAGTTCCATGGAACTCTTGGAAATAGTTTCCGGTGTTCAGATTGGGAGTAATCACGAACGGACTTGTGCCCTGCGGTCGATAGCGATCGTTGAATGCGTTCCACGCAAATCCCGTTTCCAGGAGCGCTCCGCCCGAGAAATAATGGAGCTCTTTCACGTCTGCCAGATACGCGCCGATATCGCGCTTGACGGTTGCTGAAGAAGGCGTAGTTAGCGAAAGACCCTGGTTGTCTTCATCCTGCGTGTTGTTCAGCAAGCCAAAAGTGAGGATGTCGCTCGGGCGCAGATTCATCTGCACTTTCGCCAGATTGCTTCCACGCAGAAATGGATCGCGATCCGAGCCTTTTGGCAGATCCCTGAATATATAGTTGTCGTACTCGGCGTCTGCGGAGTCAAAGAACCATATCCTTCCTTTTTTGATCGGCCCGGAAACGGTAGCGCGCGGAACCCATTTATCGAAGCCGATGCCTTTGCCCTTAATGTTCTTCCATGACGGAATAAAGTTTGTGGCATCGAAGCGGAAGTGGTCGTCTCCCATTCCCGTATTGAAATCGATGATCCCGCCCGACTCCTTTCCGTATTGAGTCGATACCCGACTGCTCTGGACCGAGACTTCGCGCACGGCATCGGCGCTGAAGCGCATCGCAAGATTCCCGCTCACCGGCGACGTGATCTCGAAGCCGTCGAGCACATCACTGGTTTCGTACGTGGCAGCACCGGCGACGTGAACTTGTCCGCTTGCATCCTGCACGACCTGGGGCAGATACGGAAGAATGTTGCGTATGTCGCGTGATGTTGGATAGGGGATATTGACGATCTCGGGTGTGCCTAGCTGCCTGGTATTGGCAGTCTGTGCAGGATCAATTCCCTGAACCGATGCAGTCACGTTCACGGTTTCCTTCAGTTCCTGAACGTGGGGAACCGTGAGTTCCAGCGTTTGAGCGCCTGTAAAGTGCAGATCGGTTTTGGTGATGGGATAGAAGTTGCTTCGTTCGGCATGAATCGTGAATGTATGTTCGGGATTGAGATCGAGGAAACGGCCGCGTCCCGCTGCGTCAGTCTGAATGCGCAGCATTTCGCCGGTCGTGGTATCGGTGAGGGTGATGAAGCAATCGGGAACGACGACGTTGTTTTCATCGCCGACAACTACTGTCAGAGAAGTCCCGCTTTGCCGGGCCGGAGTTACGGGAATCGGCGCGCGACGAGACGGCTGCTGCGCGAGCAAAAGGCACGGCCACGCAATCAGCGCTAGACATAGAAGAACTCGCTGAAAAATCCTCATCCGCAAATAGGAGTCGGCGATTGTGAAC
>DATEKE010000018.1:0-10398 GCA_035277605.1 Terriglobales bacterium
AAACGGCCGCGAGCCGCGCCAAGCGACGTGCGCAAAGCCATTTCTCCAGATCGCGCCGCCGATCGCGCCAGCAGCAGGCTGGCCACATTCGCGCACGCGATGAGAAGGATGCAGATCGAAACGCCTAACAGAAGCCAAAGCGGCCGCGCGAACGTCTGCCGGAACCCGGAAACGCCCTCGGCACCCGGTCCAACAGTAAGACTCATCCGCGCAAGCCGGCTTTTCAGCTCCGCAGGCATCGCCGCATTCGCTGCAATCCGCTCTTCCTGGTGATGATGAAAGTCCGGCTGCAACTTTGCCTCGAGTTGCTGGCCAGTCATCCCGGGAGCAAGCCGCCCAACTAAATGAAATGCCCGGTACTCGGCATTCGTTAAAATTCCCGCATCGCCCGTCGTGATCGGCAGCCAGACGTCCACGGATTTCCCCGGCTCGATGCCGGAAAACCCCTTGCGCGTCACTCCCACCACGAAAAATGTCCGGCCACCCACCGTCAGCGTTTTTCCCACGATCTGCGGATCGCCGCCGAACCGCGCTTGCCAATATTGATAGCTGACCACAGCCGCCATTCGCGACGGCGGATAGCCATCCTCCGTTGACGAGAAAAATTGCCCCTCCGCAGGCGCGACGCCCAGCATCTCGAATGCATTTGGCGAGACGTTCTCCGTCACGGCCTTTTCGGGTGGCGCGTTTGGATCGAACGGTTGCACTTCCGCCGGAGCCGGTGAGTCAAAGAGCGCCAGTTGGGCCGAATTCCCGGCCGCTTCGCTCAACTGCTGGTAAAGCGGATAGCTGAACGCATCGCTCCCTTCCGCATCCGGCGGCCCCGGCCGATTGCTTTCGGGCGTCGATAGCGTGAAGAGTCGCTCCGGCTGCGGCACCGGCATCGCCCGCAGCATCGCCGCATCAATGATCGAGTAAACCGCCGTGTTTGCTCCGATCGCCAGAGAAAGAGAAACGATCGCCGTCGCCGCGAAAACCGGATTCTTGCGCAGCGTCCTCAATCCAAACCGCGTATCTTGAAGGAGCGATTCGACCCACGGCAAAGTCCGTTGCGCCCGGTAGCGCGCCTTCGTCTGCTCCATTCCGCCCAGCTTCACCAGCGCCTGCCTCCGCGCCTCTTCCGCAGGCATTCCCGCGCGCAAATTGTCCTCCACGTGCATCGCAATGTGGCTCTCAAGCTCGTCCCCAAGCTCCCGGTCCCGCGCGTCCCGCCCGAACAAGCCGGCAATTCGTCTGCACACCGCGCGGAGATTGGTCATGCTACCTCCTATTGGATAACAATATTACAGCGAGAGTATTGCACAGCTGAACCCAATCCGCAACGGCCGATCCGGTGATTGTCGGATGCTATGGGCACTTTTGGTTGGTGTCGTCTTGTAGTGGCCGCCATTGCCGCGAACCGTTTCCAGCAGTGCCAGCGGTTCTTTACATGGTTCGCAGTAAAGTTCTCCATCAATATCGATCATTGACCATTCTTTCGGCAACGTTCTGTGGTATAGAGAAAAACCAAGTGGCCGTTTTCCAGTTCTTTCATGCAGACTCATGCGATTTCTCCTAATCGTCTTTCAGTTTTGCGAATACAGTCGGAATCGATATCGATGCCGATGAATTTCCGGTTCGTGGCGAGGCATGCAACGCCGGTCGTTCCACCACCACAAAATGGGTCGCAAACGAGGTCTCCTTTTACCGTGAATCGACCAATGATGTCGGCAAAGGCGGCTACGTCCTGCCCCCACTTATGGAATCGGTTGTCCGCACCGTCCGTTCTCGTGGCCGTCACAACGTCGCTGATGTGCTCGTTTTGGTTTTTACCCTTTACGAACCAAAGGATCGGTTTCCAGTTCGATTTCACCTTGCGGCCAAAGACTTGCGTGGAAGCGCCGGGAGCATTGGTGCCACAAAGTCGGCTGCTCGTGCCGCAGTTGGATCACGTTTCCTCCTCCAAGGAAATTCACTGACCACAACATCGCAGCACGTTTTAGCACGAACTCGAAATGCCCATGCACGAAATCGCCCCATTTTCCCCACTTTCCGTTAATCTTTTTGCGATGGAAAGTAGCTAGCAGGTCCATCACCGCACCTCGATTGCTGAGCGTTCTCGCACTTCAGACGCCGAGCGGCACAAGCCTGCTCTCTTTCCCCATAACACAGCCCTGAGAACGGACTGCTTCATCCAAGATTCGGACCGTTCAATGATGTCGATGAGTGCCGAATCGGGTGCTGCCGGCTACCCATGTCGACAAACAAAGCGGTTGCTAACCCACAGAATTCGGAGAACAGCATGGATCGGATCTGATTTCTTATCGAATGGCGACCGCGTCTGGATATTCGGTTCCTCATGCAGTTTTCAGGTCTTTGCGCGAGGATTCTTGCTGAGCGTCATGCTGAAGATCCGAGCCGTGGCGTCTCGGCCCTGCTTATCGAAGGAGTGTCGGAGTCGCACCCACGATGCTACGCGTCGGCGAGTCACCTGAGGAAGCCAGCCGCCAAGCCGCTATCAAACTCGACGGCCTCAACCAGTCAACAGAATCCGTCCGTGCCCGCCGCGGTCTCCCCTGGCTCAACTCCCTTTTCCAAGACACGCGCTTCGCGCTCCGCATGCTCCGCAAGAATCCCGGCTTCACCACCGTAGCCGTGCTGACGCTTGCTATTGGAATCGCCACCAATGCAACCGTTTTTATCATTGCCAACGCAGTTCTATTCAAGATATCTGCACTATGATCCGATGTGCCTGAGGCATCCAATTCCGTTCAACAGGAATCACAAGGCGCGCTGATGCGATCCTCGCGTTACACGTCCGAACAAAGCAACCACTGCAATCAAATTACATAGAGGTATATACTCCACAATTGAAACGTCAGCCGGGCGATGTTCCGGCTACCAGGTGTAAGAATGGAAGAACCAGTAGTACTCGCGAACGTACTCACCGAAGATCCAGCGCAAATTCATGAACCTCCTGCCACCTCACTTTCACAGCGTTTTAATCGGTCACCGAAGCGCCCAAAGCGCCGCATGACGGCCATCCTAACGGGCGCCTTAGTTGTTATCGTCGTCACCGTCTACGCTTTTCTCCAGAAAGGTCGCCTGAGTGGCGCTCAACAGGGAGCCGTGCAGACTTCTGCAGCGATCGTGAGAGATTTCCTAGACGTGGTGCGATTAAGTGGAACGACCGAGGCGGTACGTTCGCGCCCAGTGCTGGCCCCGCAACTGGCCGGAGCTCAGCTGGGGACGATGGTCGTCACAAAAATGGTTCCGGCCGGCACGCACGTCAATCAGGGCGACTTGATTGTGGCATTCGACCAGCAGGCGCAAATTAAGGATGCGCTGGACAAGAAAGCGTCTTATCAGGACCTGGAGGATCAAATTACGGAGAAACAGGCAGCGGAAGCTGCTGCCCGAGCGAAAGATCAAGACGATATACATCAGGCGCTGGACGATTTGCAGAAGGCACAGCTCGAAATGGGTAAGAACGAAATCCTTTCGCGAATTGATGTTGAAAAGAACCAGGAAGCATTAGCCGAAGCGCAGCAGACACTGAAACAACTGCAGCACACATTTGACTTGAAGCGCCAGGCAGCTGCCGCCGACATCCAGACGCTTGAAATCCAGCGCGATCGGGCCCGCGCGACGATGCTCTACGCGGAATCAAATGTGGAGAAAATGGCGATCCATTCACCGATGGATGGTGTCGTAGTCCTGAACAGTGTGTGGCTCAATGGAAGGATCGGGGAAGTCCAAGAGGGAGATGAAATCCGCGCTGGGGTGCCATTCATGAAGATAGTGGACCCGTCGACAATGCAAGTACGCGTCGGAGTGAACCAGGCCGACGTACTCAAATTGCAGATCGGGCAATCGGCCATGATTCATCTGGATGCGTACCCGAGCCTAGCTTTTACTGGAACGCTCGTCGAACTTTCGCCAGTAGGCCATGCTAACGATTATTCAACGACCGTCCGGACATTCATTGCGATTTTCAGTATTCATCAAAACAATCCGAAACTCATGCCCGATTTGTCGGCCTCAGTAGACGTCGAGGTTGCGAATATTCGCGGTGCACTAACCGTACCGGCAAACAGTTTACAGCACGACGGCGCCGGTGATTTCGTGTGGCTGAAGAACGCACATCGATTTGAGAGACGCTCCGTCGAGGCGGGGTTTACCGACGGTTCCGAAACAGTTATCAAGCAAGGATTGAAGCCGGGTGACGTGGTGCGGACCGACGTGAACGCGGGGAGCTCGTAAATATCTCGTTCGGTGCGAGGAGTAAACCCTTCTGTGAAATTCGCAGCGATTGCTCTGCTCTTGGCGGCTGTCAACAGCTCAATCGTCTTCACGGGTTGTCGGATCGCCCGGTCTGCGCAAAGTATTCCCACCGCTTTGGTGCAGCGAGCCGATTTCGTCGATTACGTGCCGATTCGGGGACAGGCGAGCGCGCGAGAGTCTGTCACGATTTCCGCGCCGTATGAGGCCGGTGACCTGCAGATTATCAAACTCGCTGCGAACGGTATTCAGGTCAAAAAGGGTGATGTTCTGGTTCAGTTCGATACGACGAAGATCGAACAGACCCTTGCGCAGGATCAATCCGCATTGAAGACAGCAGACGCTCAGATTCAGCAGTCCCGAGCGCAGGCGAAACTCAAGGAGGAACAGGACCTAACCGATGTGATGAAGGGGCGATACAACGTGCAGTCGGCCAAGCTCGACGCAAGCAAAGCAGAGATTGAGTCGAAGATTGATGGAGCGGAAGCGAATCTGAAGCTAGCAGACGCTGAGGAGAATTTGAAACAAGCGGAACAAAAGCTGAAGTCGGACCAGATGTCGGATGAGGCGGATATTCAGAGCCAGGCGCAGAAGCGCGATCAAGCCGTCTACCAAGTTCGCCAGGCCGAGCATAGTCTCTCGATGCTCGAACTCCGAGCGCCGATTAATGGGATGGTTAATCTGATGACCAACTGGCGCGCCTCCGGCCCTTTTGGCGGAGGCATGCCATTCAAACAGGGTGATCGGGCGTGGCCCGGAGCGCCCATTGCTGAGCTGCCGGACTTATCCACGATGCAAATCACGGGTCGGGTGGACGAAACCGCGCGTGGGCGAATTGAAGTCGGGCAGACGGCAATGGTTCGCATTGATGCAATTCCCGACAAGGAGTTCACCACGCACGTGACGAGGATAAGTGAGATTGCAAGCACGGATTTTGCTGCGGGATGGCCCTTTCCCAGAAATTTTGCGATCGATTTCTCACTTTCGAACTCGGACGATCGGCTGAGGGCCGGAATGACTGCTAACGTGCGTATCGTTGTCGATCGAGTCGCGAATGGCATCATCCTTCCTGCCGATGCATTGTTTCACAAAGAAGGAGAGAGTGTCGTCTATGTCCTTCATGGATCGCAGTTCGAACAGAGAATGATTCACGCGGACCGCCGCAGCGGCGACCAAGTTTTGGTTGAGCAGGGAGTTCAACCTGGAGAGCGAGTTGCGTTGGTAGATCCGACAGCGCCCCATTAATTCGATGAGTCGCGACTCAGAAAAAAGGCCATCAAATTTGCTCGTGATCTGCGTGCTGGTCTGCACAGCGTGTGCTTCGTGTTCGCTAAAGGGGGCGAGTCGGTCTGACAGCGTGGATGTGCCCTACACTGAGGTTGAAAAAACAAATGTACAAATCCGCGTTCAGACGACGGGAGAATTGCGCTCAACTCACTCAGCGATGTTAACGGCGCCTGCGATTGCAGGTGGAACCCTCCAACTGGTTCGCCTTCTCAAAATGGGGACAGAAGTGAAAGCGGGTGATGTCGTCTTCGAATTTGATCCTAGTGAGCAGGAATACAATCTGGAACAGAACCGTTCGGATTACCAGCAAGCGAACCAGGAGATTATTAAGGCCAAGGACGATGCATTGGTGCAGGCGGCTCAGGATCAGACTGCATTACTAAAAGCGCGATTTGACGTTCGCCAGGCAGAATTGGAAGTCAGCAAGAACGACTTGGTAAGCGCTATAGACGCGCAGAAGAATCAACTGGCGTTGGATGAGGCAAACCGCGCTTTGGCGCAATTGCGGCAAGACATTCAATCGCACGCGGCTTCGGGGCAGGCGACGGTTGCAGTCGATGAGGAGAAAGCACATAAGGCTCAGCTGGCGATGGAACAGGCCGAGCAGAACATCAAAAACATGCGCGTGACTTCTCCGATTGATGGGGTCGTCGTTGTAAGGCAGAACCAAAATGCATCGGGCGGATTCTTTTTCAGCGGAATGACGCTGCCGGATTTCCAAGAGGGCGATCAAGTAAATCCTGGCAGCGCGATAGCGGACGTCATTGACGTATCGCAAATGGAGATTGCCGCACGAGTGAGCGAGAGCGATCGCGTGAATGTGAAGACTGGACAACAGGTCGAAATTCGCGTAGATGCGCTACCGGACAAAGTGTTCTATGGGAAGGTAAAGACGGTTACAGGAAGCGGCGTCGCGTTCTCCTTTGGCAACGATTCCGGGAAATCGCAAGTCACGATCCAAATTGATCATGCCGACAAGGACGTGAGGCCGGGATTTACGGCTCATCTCCAGATCATCGGCGAAGAGGTGAACGACGCATTATGGGTCCCACGAGAGGCCATTTTCGAGAAGGGCGGTAGTCCGTCCGTATACGCAAGAACCGAGAAGGGATTCGAACCGCGCCTGATTCAGATCCGATACGTTACGGGAGGAATAGCGATCGTTTCAGGATTGCGCCAAGGAACGCAAGTGGCCGTGGTCAATCCGGAGCAGGCGGCAAAACGATCGCTGAATTCTTCCGGCGCCGGACCGACAAATGGGATCGGACAGCAATGACCGTGACGACTAGGTCGACTGCCGTACCAACGCTAGGCTATGCGCATTCTCTGAACCGATGGGTTCCAGACCTTCGCCTGGGTTTCGACAACTTGCTGGTTCACAAACTACGTTCCCTACTCACAATGCTGGGAATGATCTTCGGTGTCGCTGCGGTAGTCACGATGCTCTCGATCGGCGCCGGTGCTCAACAGAAGGTGATGGCCTTTATCGAACAGCTCGGTGTACGGAACTTGATTATTGAAGCGAAAGAGGCGCAGAGCGGTCAGGACCTACAAAAAATCCGCAAGATCTCACCCGGTCTGACGTTTGACGATTATCACGTGATCCGACAGGACGTGCAGGGGATTGACGAATCGTCGGTTCGGAAGAGGTTCTCGCCAACAAAGCTGATACCGCAGCCGGAACAGGAAATGCCGGAAGTCTATGGCGTCGAACCCAGTTATCTAAAGATTGCGGCGCTCCAGGTCGTCACCGGAAGGTTCTTCAACTCGCAGCAGAACGATGATGCAGATTCGGTCTGCGTACTGGGTGAGGCAGCCAAGGAGAGCCTCTTCGGCTCTACGAACCCGTTGGGAAGGTATGTGAAAATCGACGATCAATGGCTTCGAGTAATCGGTGTTGTTGGACCGCAATTGACGAGCCAGAGCGACGTCGCAGGTGTTTCTCATCAGGACCTGAATAATCTCATTTACGCTCCTGTGAATTCCGTCATTTACCGCTTGGCGGATTCGTACAGCTACATGAAGGATGAGATTGACGGCATTTATTTGCATCTTGCACCGGGAGGCGAGATCGGTTCGATGGCGGAGGTCGTTCGCGGAATACTTGAGAACTCCCATCATAATGCCGGCGATTTCACAGTGATCGTTCCCGCGGAATTGCTGGCCGAACAACAGCGAACAGAGAAGCTTTTCAGCACGGTAATGGTGGCTATCGCTTCCATCTCACTTCTTGTTGGCGGGATCGGAATCATGAACATCATGCTGGCTAGCATACTGGAGCGCACGAGAGAAATCGGGGTGAGGCGCGCCGTCGGAGCTCGACAGTTGGACATAGTAAGACAATTCGTTGTTGAAGCAATCCTGATCTCATTTGCTGGCGGCATTTTGGGCATCGTGTTTGGCTTTGGTATGTCGAGGCTGATCGCATGGCTGGCCGGCTGGTCGACGGTGGTCACAGTTGGATCGATTTTATTGGCATTTCTTGTTTCGATTTCAGTCGGGATGGTTTTTGGAATTTATCCGGCCATGAAGGCGGCACGACTTAATCCAGTTGAGGCGATCCGATACGAGTGACATTCACCGCCTTCAAGTGCAAGCGGGATTTGACGTAGCTCGCGCTCGGCTTTCTGCGCTCCCACGAGGTACGTAAGCGCTTTGGTTCGCAAGACAGACGAGAGCTTTGCACGGTGACAAGGCACTCGATTCGTAGGTGCCGGGAGACCAGCTGCAATTCTTGCTAGTGACAACAGCGGCCTGCAATCTTTTGAGGTGCACCGATGAAACGGTTCGTTAATTGTGTGTTTTCCTTGGTGGGGACTGCAGTGATCCTAGCGTTCCCCGCGTGGGCGCAAACGAAGGTAGTCAACGGGCCGCCAGGAAACTTCGGTATCCAAAGTTCTCGTGCCGCTCCTCGCCCACCTCAAGGTTTTGACCAGCACATCGTGGCCGGCAAACTGAAACTTTCTTTAGCCGACGCGATACGCTTAGCGCTCGCGAACAACACTGATGTCCAGATTGATCTGACCCAGATTGACACCGCAGAGAATGCGCTCGGCTTTGCCCGGGCACCCTTTGATCCCTCACTGAACGCAACCTTAAACGCGCAACGGGCCAGCTCTCCGTCATCTACGCAGCTGGCAGGTGCGCCTGTTGCGAAGTCGCTTAACCAAACATATCTACTTGGCTTTGGTCAGAGATTTGAGACGGGGACGACGATCGAGGCATCGGTTAGCGCAAATCGGCTTTCGACCAACAGCACCTTCAGCACGATTAATCCCTCCGTGGCAGGCAATTTCGGCGTCTCGTTCTCTCAGCCGCTCCTACGAGGAAGGGGTCTGCTTCCTAACCGCGGGCCGATTGTCATCGCTCAACGCAACCTCGAGGAGTCGCGCGAAACATTTCGGCAGCAAGTCAGCACGATCATTCTGAGCGTCATATCACAATATTGGAACGTCGTTCAGGCGAGAGAGAGCCTAGTCGTGCAGCAGAAATCGCTAGACGAGGCGCAGCAGAGTTACGATCATGATAAAGAGTCGCTGGAAAAAGGTGCCTTACCACCTCTGGACATTTATCGATCGGAATCGCAAGTTGCATCTCGCCGTGTATCGGAAATACAAGCCGAGTACGCGGTCAAGCAAGCAGAGGATGGGTTCCGGCGTGTGATTGGGGCAGATCTTGATCCAAACCTCCGCGCGCTTGACCTTGATCTGACTGAACAAGCCGAACCCGTCGGCGAGTTGATCAGCATGGATATTCCGACGGCGCTCGAGAAAGCTCTTGCCGCCCGACCAGAAATGGAAGTGCAACGGCTCCAGCTTTCGAACGACGATTTGAGCGTCGAGATTGCGAAGAACGAGCTGCAACCTAACTTGTTGCTGACCGGATCCTACCAAAGCAACGGACTCAACAGTTCCAATAATGGGCCCTTTCTAGAGGCTCTAGGGCAGACGTTTGGATTTGGATTCCCCAGCTATTCGTTTGGACTGACTTTGAATTTCCCCATCAAGAATCACTCAGCTGAAGCGACTCTCGGCGATGCCGAGGTCTCCAAACGCCGCGGGCTCTATGTCCAGCGGCAACTGCAGCAGCAGATCACGCTGGACGTGACGACCTCTGTCCATCAATTGGAAGAATCGAAGCTATCCTTACAAGCGGCAAAGATCTCGCTGGACCTGGCTCAAAAGAATCTCCAGGCGGAGCAGCGCAAATACGAATTAGGAAGTGAGACGCTGTTTGTTGTTCTGCAAACTCAAACCGAACTTGCACAAGCGGAACAGACTTTGGTGCAGGCAGACATTGATTACCAGCTTGCCGTAGCTGGTCTAGATTTTGCCACCGGCACACTGCTCGATCATTTCGGTGTGCAAATTGCCAAATAGCCAACAAAGGGACAACCTAGCGCGAGGCTGGCGCCCACCCGTAATAGAAAGACACCGGTCCCGTATGGCCAAAAAACTCATCAGGTGGAGCAGATCCATCTCTTGAGGATCATTAATAAGCCCTAACTCTCAATCTTCCCTGGCACAGATCAATCAGCATGGAATGGTGCTGGTAGTCAAACCATTGGCAAAACACATCGTAGCTGCGGTCCTCCGGCCAACTTGCTGTGTCCCTGTACCAACCGTCCAATTGTTCGGCAAAAATCTCTTCACATACGGCGTGCAATACCTCTACCACGCCCTCAGGAGTTTCACATTCGGGAATCAAATAGATGTTCGGCTCGCGCGCTAAGTCTGGCAAAGTGAGTTCGTGGCTCGTGGGGTCGGCCGCGTGCAACCAATCCAGGAAAGGCTGCCTTGGAATGACGATAAGAGCCGATCGATTACAGAGGACCTTCATGCGGCCTCTTGT
>DATEKE010000019.1:0-2608 GCA_035277605.1 Terriglobales bacterium
AACCTTCGTGACCTTCGTGTTCGCTCTTCTCTCGTTTTTGAGCATCCAAGATTCTCAGGAGCTCTGTCGCGTGAAGCTGCTTGTCCAACCTGGAGATGGAATCAAGCCACTGGTGAAAGCCATTGAGCGGGCCAAGAGCTCTATCAAGATAGTCATCTTCCGCTTCGACCGGCTGGAAATCGAAAAAGCCGTCGAAGACGCCGTTAAGCGTGGAGTCTCGGTCG
Organism: Terriglobales bacterium; assembly: GCA_035277605.1. Taxonomy (GTDB): domain Bacteria; phylum Acidobacteriota; class Terriglobia; order Terriglobales; family Acidobacteriaceae; genus Gp1-AA112. Next base: position 225 of record DATEKE010000019.1, read on the forward strand.
ACGCCCTAATCGCGTTCACGAATCGGGGCGGTGAGAAGAACCTGCGTAAGCTGGAACTGCGCTTTCTTGATCGTGGGGTAACTGTGGCGCGGACTGCCGACGACCTGGTTCGCTATCACGGCAAGATGATGCTCGTCGACGAGAAGGAACTCCACCTGCTGGCCTTCAACTACACGCAAATCGATATCGAACGGAGCCGCAGCTTTGGGTTGATCACGCATGAGAAGGAGCTAGTCAAAGAGGCCGCCAAGCTATTCGATGCTGACAGCAAGCGCCGCAAATATCGGCCAGCCTCTCCGCGCTTCATTGTCAGCCCGCTTAATGCGCGCAAAGAGCTCGCCAAATTTATCCAGGGAGCAAAGAAAGAACTACTGATCTACGACGTAAAGATCACCGATCGCGAAATGCTCAAGCTCCTCGAAGACCGGGCACGAGCGGGGGTAGAGGTTCGCGTGATCGGCAAGATGGCGCGTCACAACAGTCAGATCGCAGTTCGCAAATTGCAAAAACTGAGGTTGCACACCCGCACTATGGTGCGTGACGGAAAAGATGTTTTCATGGGCAGCCAAAGTTTGCGTGAGCTGGAACTCGATTCACGACGCGAAATCGGTGTCATCTTCCGCGATGCGGATATCGTCAAGCAGGTCACCAAAGTTTTCGAAAGCGATTGGAAGACCGGAGTCGTCGCAACTGGCGATGAGGCCGACGATATCGAGAAGCCTCCCGCCGCCAAGGTCGCAAAAAGAGTCGCGAAGACGGTAACAAAAGTTCTACCGCCAGTCGCCCCGGTTGTAGAAGACATAATCAAGGAGATTGTGCCTGGGGAGAATGGTTTCTCTATCGATCACGAAGAGGTCGAGGAATCGGTGAAGATTGCTGTGAAGCAGGCAGTCAAGCAGGCAGTCCGCGAAGCCGTGGAGGACATAGTGGAACAACAGCGCGAGCCGGAGGCCTGATGAAGGGCTTTTTCACCACGGAGACTCCGAGACACGGAGGAAAGCGGAAGAGCGTGGTCGCGAGCTTAGCTGCTTTGGCGCTTGCCTCGACCTTCGCCGCCGCACAAGCAAAACCGGCCCAGAGGGTAAACCAGAACGCCGCGATTTCGGCAGATTTTGAGAAACGCGTGGCTGATTACATGAAACTGCGTCAATCGGCTCTGGCTGGACTCACCACGCCGAAGAACACACAATCGCCGACGCAATTGACCGAATATCAGCATCAGCTCGCTGATCGCATTCGCGGTGTGCGGCCTCAGGCGCAGCAGGGTGATCTCTTCACTCCAGAAGCTGCAGATCTTTTCCGGCATTTGGTTTTCCAGTCGATCAATGGTCCGCATGGCGCGCAGATTCGAAAAAGCTACCAACGCGCCGAGCCAATTCGCGGTGTGCATCTCGAAGTAAACCAGACATATCCTGACGGACTAGCCTTGCAATCCATGCCGCCGTCACTTTTGCTGAACTTGCCCGAACTGCCGAAGGAGTTGGAGTACCGGTTTGTCGATCACGAGCTGATTCTTCGCGACGTCGCCGCTAATCTAATCATCGATTTCATTCCTGATCTCACCACGCCCAGCACGAAATGATTCGCAAGCTTGTTCTCGCAACGATGATCGCCGTTGGCGCGGGAACGCTCGCGTTTCGTCTGACTCCGTCGCCCACGCCGACTCTGGTGCAGACGGCTGCGGCTCCGCAAAGCCAGCTCGAGCTAAAGCTGCCGCTGGAGCAGAAGTCAGTGCGCTTCGCGGTGATCGGTGACAACGGTACAGGCGAGCAGCCACAGTACGACGTCGCCGCAGAGATGGAAGCCTACGAAAACGTTGTCCACTATGACTTTGTAATTATGATGGGCGACAACATCTACGGAGGACACAAGCCTAAAGATTTTGAGCGCAAATTCCAAACTCCTTACAAGCCATTGCTCGACGCTGGAGTGAAGTTCTACGCATGTCTCGGGAATCATGACAACTCCGACGAGACTCTCTACAAGCCGTTCAACATGAGCGGCCAGCGCTATTACACGTTTAAGAAAGGCGATGTGCAGTTCTTCGCCCTCGACAGCAATTACATGGATCCCACACAGCTCGACTGGATCCAGCAGCAGCTGCGCGAATCCAACGCCAAGTGGAAGATCGCCTTCTTTCATCATCCGCTGTATTCAGATGGGCGGTTTCATGGTTCCGACGTCGATCTCCGCAATCAGCTCATGCCGATTTTCGAGAAGGACGGCGTCAACGTGGTGATGTCAGGACACGACCACGTCTACGAGCGCTTCAAGCCGGAAGGCGGAATCTACTTCTTTTTGGTTGGTAATTCCGGCGAGCTTCGCTACCACAACTTGCGCCACGATTCCGACATCATGGCCGCAGGCTTCGACACTGATCGTAC
>DATEKE010000020.1:0-5826 GCA_035277605.1 Terriglobales bacterium
ATCTTCGAACCGACCAGATTCGAGATCAGCAGCACGACAACGAAGATGTGCACGAGGATGTCGTAATAACGAAAGTTGTGCAGGCTCTGGTGCTTATGGGTGAGCTTGTGGAAGAGGGATCTGGACATGAGGAGGTGTGCACTATTTTATCCGCTTGGACCGATGCTCTGGACGATCAGTTTGAACCCATCAATCCGGACCGACGCGGGCCCTCGCGCGGGTCCTGGTGGATCGGTCACCGTTATCGGAGGTCGCCAGCGAACGACAAAAACCCGGCCGAGGGCGGCTGTCGGTCCATCTAGTGGCGGAATCGGTGATAGACTCCTGTGCCCATCAAGGAGGCGCTCTATGTCCACCTCGCCAGTGCAATCGATCAACGTGCCGCGCTTATCGAAGTTCGTGGGCTTCGCCATCACCACCAAGCCGGAAGAAGCTAAGAGCTTCTATAGCGACAAGCTTGGGTTCACCTTTCTCAGAGACGACGGATTTGCGCTTGTCTTTGACGCGCATGGAACCATGTTGCGCGTGAGCAAAATGCTAGAGTTTATTCCCGCTCAGTACACCGTGCTGGGATGGGAAGTGGAGGACATCATTCGTGCGGTAAAAGGTCTTAACGAGCGCGGCGTCAACTTCGAGCGCTATCCGGGAATGCCGCAGGATGACAACGCGATCTGCACTTTCCCCGGAGGAGCCCGCGTTGCCTGGTTCAAAGACCCGGATGGAAATGTGCTGTCGCTGGCGCAGCATGGCGACGCAGACTGATTCCTATAATGGAACGATAGGCAGACTTGGAGCCGTGCCCGGGTACGGCGATCCGAAGTGCGGGCGGATGCGAGAGTTTTGCTAGGCCGCTCTCCTCTCTTCCTCCGGCTCCGCTTGCTTCTCCTCGTGGTACTCGGCTTCGGTGTTGACGTCCCAAATGTTCGATTTATCCTTGCGCCCGCTAATGATGTTGTTCACCGCTTCCATCGCGGTCAGCATCGAGTGGTCTTGATTGTTATAACGATGCATTCCGTTTCGTCCGACTAAGAAGAGGTTTTCGAATTTATCGATATATTCGCGAACTTCATCGAAACGCGCATAGGCTCCGAAATACGCGGGATAGGTTTTCGGCATTTTGATGACCGTGGAATCGATCACATCGTTCTTGTCGATGATGCCGATTTTGTCTAGTTCGACTGCAGCGAACCGAGCCATTTCTTCCGGAGATTTGCTCCAGAGATCATCGCCTTCATAGCAAAAGTACTCAACGCCAACCCACACGTTTTCCTGATTTGAAACAAGATGTGGACTCCAGTTGTTGAAAATTTGCAGCCTGCCGGCTTTTACGTCCGGCTCCTGAATGTAAATCCAGTTATCTTCGACGAGGTTCTGATTATTTTCCTTCACCTTCATCTTCTTGAGCAGAAGGCCTACAGTGATGAAGTCGCGATACTGAAGCGCGTCACTGACTTCACGAACGTTCGCGGGTACCGGGACGTTGAGAGAATGGACGAGTTCCTTTATGGGCATTGTAGAAAAGAAGTAGTCGCCATCGAACCGGCGCTCCTGGCCCGATGCATCGACACCGGTTACTGCAACAACCTTGTAATTACGGCAATCAATGCCCGTCACCCTGAAATCTGTAATGATCTCCCCGCCCATTCCTTTTACTTTTCGGGCGACGGCTTCCCACATTTGTCCTGGACCGTATTTCGGATAGAGGAACTGTTCGATCAGCGAAGTCTCGGTTTCCTTCTGCGCAATGCCCTTTTGCTTGCGGCTCTGCAGCTGCTTTTGAACAATGTGCTGAAGCGTCTTCTTGATCGAAAGTCCCTTGATGCGCTGCTCGCCCCATTCGGCGCTGATCTCATCGCATGGCACTCCCCAGACCTTCTCTGTATAGGACTTGAAGAACGTGTGGTACAACTCGCGGCCGAAGCGATTGATGAAGAACTGCTCCAGGTTTTCGACATTCTTAATCGGCATCGCTGCGCTGCGCATATAGCTAAGGCCGATACGAAGAGTACGCATGGGGCCGAGCTTTGCCAGCGTGTCGGCGCTCAGGGTGATTGGATAGTCGAAAAAGGTTCGGAGAAAATAGATACGCGATTTGCGGCGCCGAACGAGCATGACTTCATCAGGATGGCAGCCATTCCCGTTGCTATTCGCGCAGCCGGCGAGATCACGCCGCCGGTTTTGATAAGAAATCTGAATCGGCTGCTTTACGTGACCGTTGCCATTCCCGTTCTGAGATACGGCTGTCTCCAACGGCATGTGCTCGAACCACCAGTTCATGACTCGGTCGCTTTTCGAGAAGAAGCGGTGTCCGCCGATGTCGATGCGATTGCCTTTGTAGTTGACGGTGCGCGAGATCCCGCCCATCTGATCGCTCTTTTCGAGAACGATGGGTTTGATATCGCTGTTGCGCAAAAGTTCGAAGGCGGCGGTCAAGCCAGCAGGACCGGCGCCAATAATGACAGCAGTTTTAGGCCGATGATTCACGGTACTTCCCCAGGGACAATAAGATTGGCTCTCAATTCGGGACTTGCATTGCAGTAAGAGACCAGAGCGTCAGCAGACCGAAGCTCGGGCCAGGGATCCAGACCGACATCGACAAACCAGATCTTTCGGTCCTGATAGTAGTGGACGAGATTGCAGTCCTTCTCGGCACCCAGCGCGCGCGCGAGGACCACTTTTTGTGAATCAATGTCGGGCGTGTTGTAGACCCACTCTTTTGCGGGGTCGTGCATCGGCGCGTAGCTGACGAGCAGCAGGGCCTTCTCCGGTTGCGCCTCGAGCTGATCAATCACGCGCTGGCGATCTTCGTTCCACGGCATGGGATAGCGAATCTTGCTTGCCTTGTGGATTTCGTGAGGAATATTGATCGCTGGCGTAATGAGTACAGCCAGCACGAGTCCGCGAGCCCAATATGGACCGAGTCGGAATTTGCGTGGCCGCGCGGTTCCCAAATAGCGAATGCCGAGAAACCCAAGGCCATAGAAGCTTACTAATAGTGGCGCAGGATACGACGAGAGCGGCCACCAAACCACCGCGAACAGCCCGATCAGAACGAGGAGAAATGTGAATCCGAGATAGCTTCGGTCTTCACGGCGGAAGCAGAAGTAGCAACCAACAAATGCAAGGATCAGCAGCGGCGCAAAGTGCTCACGATAGTAGAAGTGAAATTTCGCTTTTTCGATCTTCTGGATTCCGCTCCACGTCTCTGCAAGTCGGCCGGGCGTGCCTTCCCAGTTCCAGAACAGTGCCGCCATCTGGTAGTTGTTGTAGTGCGGAAAGGGTTTCATTCCCGTTCCGATAAATGGCCGGACGAAATGGTATTGCTCGAAGTTCGCGGTGTACGGCATCTCGGTTGCGCGTCCTGTCCCGCGATAATTGAAGAAGGCCATCCACGCGGCTAGTACGACGGTAAGGGCGGCAGCAGGAGCGAGAATGCGAATGTAGTTTCGCGTTCTGACTACCCAGATCAAAAGACCGAACGCGAGGGGAATCGAGAAAAGAAAGCCTTCGTATGGACGACTAGTGGCGAGAATTCCCACTCCGAGAATCAGCCACGGCACGCATTTCGGCGAGCGGGTTTGCAGAATTCGCACGAAGGCGCCGAGGGCCAGTGCTCCGCCGAGCGCGCAGACGGAGCCGCCCCAGTAGGAGTCACTGTATTGCGTGCCAATGCTGTACTTCAGCACGACATACAGGCCCGCCAGCAATGCATAGAGGTTTCCGATGAGCGGTTGCAGAGCCCAGCAGATGGCGGCGCACATGAGTCCGGTAGCGAGCCAGACACCCCACCAGCAGTTATTTCCCAAAACGAGACCAGCGGCCATGAACGCGCTGGGCGCCGGCTCGTACTGCGATTCGTACGTCGGCACCATGTTGATATGGAAGCTCTCGAAGTGCTGCCAGAGCGGATGAACGGGATTGGTGAGACGTCCTTCTGCCAAGGTCTGCGCACCGAGTATGTAGCTGAACTCATCGACGATCTGAGGCTTGGGAATTGGCATGACAGGCAGGAGAAGCGCACGAGGCACCATCGCCAGTGCTGCGCACAGAATGACTGCGAGCTTTCTGCTATTCGCGAGCCGCCGCAGCCAGCGCTCGGCGCTGCTGCCCACGCGGAAAAAGTAAAAAAGATCGCCTAAAAATAGTCCGGCGATAAGTACAGACAAATCGGCAACCAAGGTTCGACCCTGACGTAAAAAGTTGAGAATGCAAAGAGAGCTTCTTCTGCGTGCTGATACTTGTGTGAAGAAGAATTCCGCTGCTTGGTTGGATGAAGTGGTGCTCGGAAATACTGGAGCGACAATCTACGCCATTTCAGTTTGCGAGTAGATCAAGAGAGTACGAGAGAGTTGATCGCGTGAGTTGTTTCGAGATTCAAAGAAAATTTTCTGATGATGTGATTGGCCGATTTTGTGCTTACGAACAATGTCTAACTAACTCGCTTTAATTTGTCCTCGGCTTCGGCTTCATTGGTACTCGGCTCAAATCGCGGCACAGGCTCATAGGGAGCGCTTCCTTCGAGAGGTAATCCAGCATTCATCCAGTCCTGGCGACCTTCTTCGTAGGTGCGGACATTTTTGTATCCGAGGGCCTGCAACTCTCGTGCGAGTTGCTCTGACAATTTCCAGGTGAAGTTTACGCAGTAGGTAACAAGCCGAACATTCTTGTCGGGAATCAGCCGCGGCGCCAGGTCAGCAGCCTGGCCAGCAGGAATGTTTAGCGCAGCGGGCAGGTGTGACTTGTGAAACTTTTCCGGCGATCGCGCATCGAGGATGATTACCTCACCGCGGTCGATCGCCTGCTTCAGCTCTTCTCGACTGATGGAGTTCATGGCGCAGCGTGAAAAATTAGACGCAGGAATGTAAACACGCGATGCAGAAAAAAGATTTGCTGCTGCAGTTACTCTTCGGTGCAACTCGCCGGGCAATTTCGTAACAAATCGATCGTGCTTCCCAGACTATTTAGCGCAACAAGACACATTCTGGCGTTTGCCACCGAAAACATGGATGATGGTCACATGCCTCGAGTTTGCGTTTACTGCGCTTCCAGCGAGTACTGCCATCCCGAGTACATCAAGGCTGCGTATCGATTGGGAGAGATTCTTGCGCGCAACTCCGTCGAGATCGTCTATGGGGGCGGAGCGCTCGGTTTAATGGGCCAAGTTGCCAATGGCGCACTCGCCAATGGCGGCAGGGTCATCGGCATCATGCCGCGATTCATGCAGGAGCTGGAGTGGGCACATCGTCAGCTTACCGAGCTGAAAGTCGTCGAGAACATGCGTGAGCGCAAGCATCTGATGCTCACCGGGAGCGATGCTGTCATCGCTCTTCCTGGTGGGTGCGGCACGCTGGAAGAGCTGTTCGAGACGATCACGTTGAAGCGGCTGGCGATCTATTTGAATCCGATTGTGCTTGTGAACACCCGCCGATTTTTCGATCCTTGCATCGCATTGCTGGAGCGCTGTGTCGAAGAACGCTTCATGAATCCGCAGCATTTGCAAATGTGGCAAGTAATCGACCGCGCTGACGATGTTCTTCAGGCAATCACGAGGAGCGCTCAATGGACAGAGAAGGCGCGAGCGTTTGCCGCCGTGGCTCCTCAGACAACACTGATGTGAGTTACAGTTTTCGCAACCCGCCGGGCAAAATATTCGAAAGCGAATATCGTCCAGGTCCGGAGAGCAGCAACGCGAGGGCGATCAGTAGTTCGGTAAGCGCGAACTCCACTCCACCTTTGCTCACATCAAAGCCGTGCGGTAAATGGACAATGAAAATTGCACCGAGCATGACCACGATGATGCACACGGCTCCAATTCGCAGTAGAACT
>DATEKE010000021.1:0-3973 GCA_035277605.1 Terriglobales bacterium
GAACGCCTGGGGCTTTCTGCTCGATCTGATTCACCATCGTGGACAGCTAACCACGTACTTGCGAGCGATGGGCGCGAAGGTGCCGCAGATCTACGGCCCAAGCGCTGACGAGCCGATGTGATCGCGTAAAACTACGAGGCTTTTTCGATCGACACTGAATTCAGCTTCACGTCCTGTGCCGGACGATCCTGGGCATTGCGCTTTACTTTGGTGATTGCGTCTACGACGTCCTGCCCTTCAACGACTTCTCCGAAGATGGTGTGATTTCCCGTAAGCCAGTCAGTTGCTGCGACGGTGATGAAAAATTGGCTGCCGTTTGTGTTGGGGCCGGCATTGGCCATCGCCAGCTTTCCAGGTTTGTCGAACTTGTACGGGGAGCCTTTCGTCTCATCCCCAAATTTGTATCCGGGTCCGCCCATGCCGGAGCCACTCGGATCTCCGCCCTGGATCATGAAGTTCGGGATCACGCGGTGGAAGACCGTTCCGTTATAGAGAGGCCCAGGGCCTTTCTTTCCACTCACGTTATCGCGCCAGTCGCGTTTGCCTTCGGCGAGATCGATGAAGTTCTTCACTGTGTTCGGTGCTTCCTTTTCAAACAGCCGGCAAACGATTTTTCCCATGCTGGTGTCGAAGGTGGCGTAAGTTCCGGGCTGACGAGCCATGCAGTTCCTCTCCGTAGTGAAAATGGCAAACGATTAATGTAAAGCATTTGCGAGCTGCGCGTGCGGAGAACCGCGGGTGTTATTGGGTTGAGCATCGGCGCGTGCGTCTGCGCTTGATGGACGGTTGGGAATACTGGAGTATTTCAGCGTTGGTGTAGACCGACGGTTCGTATCGGGTAGAACTTTTTGCTGGGACTGTTGAAGTTCATCCTGGGGACGCTCTCAATCACCCGTCATCCTGAAGGCCCGCTTTTGGCCGAAGGATCTCCCGCAACGTTTCAGGCTGAAATGCTCAGGCTTGGCTCTCAGCAGAAAATGTACTCCATGAGCCAAGAGCCTGGAAAGCGCAATTCAATCTGACACATTCCGGGAGACCCTTCGCGCCAAAGAAGCGCTTCAGGATGACAGTGGTTGACGGCGTGGGCGAAAGGATCATCGTTGGTCCAGTAGAACGTGTACGCCCTCTGCCGGCAGTGGCTCCGTTAGCGCTTCGCGGCGGTTGAAGGCGCCGGTGCCGCAGCGGCCTGCTCCGTCGGCAATGGCTGGTTGAGCAGCACCGTTACATCTGGAGGAACTTTGTCCAGATTCGCGAGCATGAGGCTCACCTGCCACATCTGCGTTTCACTGAGCGACTGGTGGAATGACGGCATGCCGGTCATGCGGATTCCGTTTGAAACTTTCCAATAGGTCTCGCCGGGTGGATCGTCGGTCACGCCGTGCTTTGGATCGATCAACTGCGGCGGTCGCGGATACATTCCCTTTGCCACTGAGCTTGGGTTTCCTCCGCCGATGCCGTGGCACACCGCGCAGTGCTCGCGATAGATGTGTGCGCCGGCCATGTAGTTCTCGGCAGTGGGTTGAATCGCAACCGTGCGCGGATATTCTTTGTCCATCCTGCCATGCAGGCCCATCTTTGCGAACTTCTTTTCGAACGGCATCGCTGGAGCGCCGGTCGCGACTGGCGCGTAACCAAATCGGAAATAACAGTACACGGTGATTGGAATGATGATCAGACCAATAATGAGTCCGAGCAGAAATGCAGGGAAGCGTGAGGGTCGCATGGCTCAGCATTGTAGCGGGTGAGAGGCGGGAAGTTGAACTTTGTCTGTGAAGATTGTTGAACGACGCACCCACGTCGCACAGCCAACATCGAGAAATTCCGCGATTCGTGATTTCCCGATTTGAAATCACGAAATCACGCAATCGCGAAATCGATGCATCCGACGAGGGCGCCTGGCTCCGCGTTTTGTTATTCGTAACGCAGCGCCTTGGTCGGATTCACACCTGCGGCGCGCCTGGCGGGAATCATCGCCGCAATCAGTGCGACGAGGCTCACCAGCACCACAACGCACGCCAGCGTGAATGGATCTGTATGTGACACGCCGTAGAGTTGGCTGCCAAGATAACGGCCGAGCAGGATCGCAGCGGGAACGGCAACTACGATGCTGATTCCGGCGAGCCAGAGCACCTCACGCATAATCATGCCCACAACGGAACTGCGGCTTGCGCCCAGCGCCATGCGGATTCCAATCTCGCGCGTTCGTTGCGTAATGGAGAACGACAGCACTCCGTAGAGTCCAACTGCCGAGAGAAAGCTGGCGAGAATGCCAAAGCTGATGGCGAGAAAGGCGATGATGCTTTCGTTTGTGACATCGCTCTCGATTTGGGTATCCATGGTCTGCAGCGACATCAGCACGAGCTTCGAGTCCAGGTTCTGCATGGCGGTGCGCACAGTGTTCATCGCCTGATCCGGAGGTTGCCATGTGCGGATGTAGAACTGCATGAACCCAAGGTCGCGTCTCACGTCTGGCTGCCAATAGGGAGCGAAGACAGTCGGCTGAATTTCCGAGCGCAAGCTTCCATGTCTGGAGTCCTTCACAACGCCGATGATCTGATATTCGGGTTTGTCTTCTGGAGCACCGCCGCGAGCGAAGTTGTGGCCGATGGCGTGCTGCGCGTCACCGTAGTAACGTTTGGCAAAGGTCTCGTTTACAACTGCGACTTTGGCGCCGGCGCCATCCTGATCGGTGATGTCACGACCTGCGACTAGCGGAATTTTGAGCGTCTCAAAATATTTCGAGCTGATTTGCGCCCACTCAACATTCATCCTCTCGTTCTCTCCCGGAGTGTAGCCGGGAATTCCGATGCTGCTGCGCTCGTCGTTATTCGCTAGTTCCGGATCGCTGGTGGCGGCGGCGGAGCCTACGCCGGGAAGAGCTGCGAGCCTCTCGTCGATGGTTTTATAAAGCTGCGTATTCAACTCTGGCTGATACCCCGCCATGCCCGGCGCAATTCCGAAGGTGACGAGATGATCGGTGGCAAAGCCTACGTCAACGTTCTTCAGGTTATGCAGTGTGCGTACAAACAAGCCTGCTCCGAAGAGCAGCAGCAGGCTCAATCCCATCTGCACGGCGACAAAGCCGCGGCGCAGGCGAAGCTGCCCTCCGCTCGAAGTCGTAAGCTGCTCTTTCAGCGTTTGGACCAGATTGGGACGCCAGAACTGCAGCGCCGGAGCCAGACTGAAGAGCAGTCCAACCGCAATCGACACTCCGAAGTTGAAAAGCAGAATGCGAGAATCGAGCCCCGATGAGAAGGGAATCTGGCCTACCGAGTCAGTAAAGAGCTTGTTTAACAACAACTGAGCGACCACCGGCGCGAGTACGATACCGAGAATTCCGCCTGAAAGCCCCAGCACAACACCCTCGATCAGCAGTTGCTGCAGCACGCGCATACGCGAAGCGCCAAGCGCGTAGCGTACGGACATTTCGCGAATGCGTCCGACAGCGCGTACCAGAAGCAGCCCAGCGATGTTGGCACATGCGATCAGCACCACGAGCCCGACCATCGCCATGACGATAAGAAGCGGTGTCTCGATTTGGTCTCGAACCGGAGAGAAGCCGGTGGCCGACCGAATTAGGTCAAGATGCGATTTTTCGAGGAATCCCTGACGGAACTTCGGTGTGGCGTTCGGCATTGCCTTGAGTTCGTCTTCGCGAATGGAGTGCCAGAGCGGCGCGAGTCCCGCCTGTGCCTGCTCTACGGTGATTCCCGATTTAAGACGACCGAAGATGTTGAGCCAGCGCGAGCGGCGATTGTCGAGATCGTTCCATCCCGGCGTAATCTGCGGCTTCATCATCATCGGCGTAAAGACATCCGGCGCCTGGCCTACGACGATGCTCCTGAAATTCGGCGGAGCTATGCCCACCACCGTGAATGGATGGCCATTGATCAGAAGGCTGTCGTTCACGATGCGCGGATCGGAGCCGAAGCGTCGCTGCCAGTATCCGAAGCTGAGCACGATGACAGGATTG
>DATEKE010000022.1:0-6977 GCA_035277605.1 Terriglobales bacterium
ATATCGTTGAAGGTCTCAAGAGCATCGGCATTCACGTTCCCGTGATCGGGGATTTTCACTATAACGGCCACCTTCTCCTGAAGAAATATCCTGCGTGCGCGCGCAATCTGGCGAAATACCGCATCAATCCCGGCAACGTCAGCATCGGCAAGAAAGACGACGAGAACTTCCGCACCATGATCGAAGTCGCGGTTGAAAATCAAAAGCCGGTGCGCATCGGAGTCAATTGGGGATCCTTAGACCAACAACTGCTCACGCGCATGATGGATGAGAACTCGCGGCGTCCCGATCCGCTCGATGCGCGCGACGTGACCATGGAAGCGATGGTCGTCAGTGCACTGAATTCCGCCGCAACGGCTGAAAAATATGGACTGCGTCCGGATCAGATCATCATCAGCGCCAAGGTCAGCGGCGTACAGGATCTGGTTGACGTTTATCGCAGTCTGGCGTCGCGCTGTTCTTACGCACTGCACCTCGGATTGACCGAGGCCGGAATGGGAATGAAGGGCATCGTCGCGAGCTCTGCTGCGCTGGCTCCGCTCCTGATGCAAGGCATCGGCGATACCATCCGTGTCTCGCTCACTCCAGCTCCCGGCGGAGATCGTACTGAAGAGGTGCTGGTCGCGCAGCAGATTCTCCAGTCGCTGGGAATTCGCAGTTTTGCTCCGCAGGTCACCGCTTGTCCAGGATGTGGACGCACCACTTCAACGTTCTTCCAAGAAATGGCGGAGCAGATCCAGAGTTACCTGCGTACCAGCATGCCTGCATGGAAGCAGAAGTATCCGGGTGTCGAAGAGATGAAGCTCGCGGTGATGGGCTGCGTTGTAAACGGGCCCGGCGAATCAAAGCATGCCAACATCGGCATCTCGCTGCCGGGGACGTTCGAGGAACCCAAAGCGCCAGTCTTTGTCGATGGAAGATTGATGACCACGTTGCGCGGCGATCACATCGTGAAGGAGTTCATCCACATTCTGGACGAGTACGTTAGGACTCGCTACGGCGCCGCTTCATCCGCCGAGAGCAAGGCCGAGTTCGCGACCAAGGCCTAGTCTCGCGGAGACGCCCTGCCTTCGAGTGACATTTCGTCACCACACCATTATCAGGACACCAGGGCGTCGATAACTGGCGGCCGGTTAGCCGCCTCCGATCCCGTCACTAGCGCAACTGAGACCGGTTATGAAAACGGTAGTAAGTGTGTTACTGCTGAAGCCCAACTACTACCTTGTTGCTACGTTATAAACCTACCGCACTGCCAGTGTTCCGTATGCAACGCCGACCCATACCAGGAAGAGCGCACAGTTGATCCCAATCCGGAACAGCGTGTTGTCGATCAAAGAGTTGTACTTTGCGTCGAACATTTCCGTATCTCCTCTCGCATCTATAGACGGCCTGGGGCCGTTGTCGTTAGTGAATACGCGAAAAAATGTTGAGAGGTTCCATTCCGGGATGGGAAAAATTTTATTCAATTTAGTGCTAACGCCTGCGAAGCTTCGTCGTCCGCAGCGCTGCAGCGACAGAACCGCCGGCGGCAGCCGGTGGGGCAGGCGCGTGTTTTGCGGCTGCGTTCCTCCAGACTGAGTGCCGCATGGTGAGTCCGGAGCTGGCCAAGCGGCCATCTCCGGCCCACCGCCTACCGGTGCGGTCTGTTCTTTGTTTGTATGCAGATCTACTTCCCGAATGTGTATCCGATATTCAAGCTGTAGCGGACCACGTTTGGAGATGTGAATTCAACGTTGTTTTTGACGTAGTAATAATGGATTTCGGGAGCGATGTAGACGGAGTGAGTTGCGTACAAGCGCAGGGCTCCGCCGAGGTGAGTAAGAAAGTGATTGCTGCTGACAAAGTTTTGACACTGTCCTGTCGTCGGATTGATGCTCACGCAGCTGTCCTGGTAAAAGCGCGTGCTCTGGCCGCCAATCCCTGCCTCGAGCGCGAAACCCACGCGTGTTATTTTGCGGGCGTATACGGCATTTATGTCCCAGAAAATCGGGCGATAATCCAGAATTCCTTGATATAGGCTCTTCGACGCTTTCCACGAAACCTCTCCGCCCACGCCAAGATTATGAAGGAGAGTGAAATCAGCTGCAAAACTGGGATACACGCCTCCGCTTAGCGATTGCGCGGCGTTGTTCACGTTGGTAATGTCAAAATTCGTTGCGGACTGAGAATGGATGCCGCTGACTCCGAACTGAGCATCGAATTGTTGCGCGTGGGCGGAAACGGCGAGGGCAAAGCATGAGCACAGGAACAGCAATGCAAGTTTTCTCACATAACCTCCGAACTCGAATCAGAATAGCGCGATTCAGCGCCGTCGCGGCGCAGGCAGCCATTTACCACTGAGACACATTCCTGGCCGGAAATGTTGCGCGCTGACGCGAGATTACCTGGTGCGGCGCTTGCGGTCGAGGTGATCGGGATAAAGTTCGATGACCTTGGGACGTGTGTTCGAGAGGTCTTGTGTAACTTCGAAACGGTATCCGCCCAACACGACAAGTTCCGGTTTGGGCGATGGGTTGCTGCGCTGCCCGATTCGGGAAGCTTTCGGTTCCTCGGAAGCGGGCATGACTTTTACGGCGAGGTAAATCATCAGCAAGAAGCCGGCGACGACCCAGCAAAGTTGAAGCCAGAACAAGGTATCTGCAAATCGTTCCCAAATGCCAGAATGCAACTGGCACCTCCGTCGCAGGGTTGGAACAAAACGAGCGGAGATGATCAGGCATTCATCTCCGCTCACGTCGCCGAGGACGACCAGGAGAGACACCTTGAAGCTTTGGAGCTCATCCTCGGCATTGCCCAGCCGGAGTCAGCATGTGGATGCCGCTTCCGTGCTGTCTATAAGACGCCTTTTCCGCGGGAATGAAGCTTAAAACGTGCCACATCGATGTAAAGAAAGGTAAACTCTTCCGGCTGCCAAAAAGAAACATGACACAATTCTCACAGGCCAACATGCTGGAAAAAATTCTCATCATCGATGACGACGCCGAGCTCTGCGAGATGTTGTCTGAATACCTCCGCAAAGAAGCATTTGAAGTGGAGAGCGTGCAACACGGCACGCGCGGTCTGGAGCGCGCGCGCACTGGCAGCTACGACCTTATTGTGCTCGACGTGATGCTTCCCGGCATGAATGGCTTCGACCTGCTGCGTGAATTGCGAACGACCTCTGAGGTTCCGGTCCTGCTACTGACGGCGCGCGGAGATGAGCTTGATCGCATTGTTGGCCTCGAGATCGGGGCAGACGACTATCTGCCGAAGCCTTTTAACGCGCGCGAACTTTTGGCGCGTATCCGCGCTATCGGACGCCGCAATGCTCGAACTACCAATTCACCGAAACATCCGGTCAACGTAGGGGACGTGGAGCTCGATCCCGGAACGCGCACCATTACGCTGAACGGCAAAGTTCTCGACGTAACCACGGTTGAATTCAATTTGCTCGAAATGCTGTTGAGGTCGGCTGGGAACGTTGTGAGTCGTGATGACATTGCCTCGACCGTTTTGGGACGCGAGCTGAGTCCCTTCGATCGCAGTATCGACGTCCATATCAGCAAGTTGCGCAAGAAGCTGGGAAATCTGCCAAACGGGCGCGAGCGCATCAAGACCATTCGCAACACCGGCTACATGTACGTTTCCATGGCCAGAGTTCCGGTAAAGGAGAAGCAGCTCCGGTAATATGCGCAGCCTTTTTTTCAAGATTTTTGCTTCATTCTGGCTCTGTACGGCGCTGATCTTCGGCGTATTTATTGCCACCACGCAGCGTCCAACCGAAGACCAGATTCGCTCCGCCGTCCATCGCGGCCTCAGCCCTGCGATTCTTTCCAACGCTGAACTTCTTATTCGCGCGTATGAGAGCGGCGGATGTCCTGCGCTGCTGGCGGGCCAGCGCTCGGTCGAGCCTGGACGGATGCCCCTCGATCTGCTCAATGCCAGCGGAGACGTACTTTGCGATTCTCGCCACCGCAAGATGAATCTTGCGCCTTTTCCTCAACCAAGCACCGTGGATTTCAGGACGATCGACAAGCAGCGTTTCGGCATCACCGGTCTGCTGGAAGGCAAATCCGCGAGCTACTTCGCTGTCTTTGAACTGCGTCGCATCGAGCCGCCTCTCGGGCGCGGTCCCTTTTTGAAACGACTCACTCTCGCCGTCATCATTTCCGGTCTCATTTGCGCTCTGCTGGCGCGTTATCTCACGCGTCCGATTACGCGCCTTCGCACCGCGGCACAGCTAATTGCTGCCGGCAACCTCAAGGCGCGAGCCGCGAAAGGGTCCGCGCAACTCGATGAAGTTGGGCAGCTAGTCAAGGATTTCGACTACATGGCCGAACGTCTGGAGTTGCTCATCGGAGCGCAGCAGCGGCTCATCAGCGATGTTTCACATGAACTGCGTTCGCCGCTTACGCGTCTTAAGCTGGCACTCGATCTTGCGCGCGGCGAAACTCACAACGATTTGTCCCCGACTCTGGATCGCATCGAGCGAGAGGCGGAGCGATTGAGTGGACTGGTGGGAATGCTTCTGACATTGTCGCGTCTTGAGGCCGGCGAATCGATGCCGCAAACCAGCATGGTTCAGCTTCCCGATCTGTTGGCCGAAATTGCGGCAGACGTGGAGATTGAAGCTCAGTCGCGAGGCTGCTCCATCACGCTCGAGCGCATGCAGGAATGCTCGGTCGAGGGCAATCAGGAGCTGCTGCGCAGCGCCTTCGAGAACGTAGTGCGGAACGCGATTCGCTATACCGAGCCGGGAACGGCGGTAAGGATCAGCACGAAATGCGAGGGCAGCGAAGTAAAGATACTGGTGCAAGACCACGGTCCTGGAGTTCCTGAATCGGAACTCGATAACCTTTTCAAGCCTTTCTATCGCGTGGACACTTCGCGCGAGCGGAGGACAGGCGGCGTGGGTCTGGGCCTGGCCATTGCAGAGCGATCGATCAAACTCCACAATGGCAAGATCCAAGCCGGCAACCTTAAAGGAGGAGGATTTCAGATTGAAATCTCCCTCCCGCTTGCGGTTGTGACTGTTTAGCGCGCTTATCCAACTCTGCGGATACGCTCATCCCGCTTTTGCTCGTCTCGACTGTGAATATCGGTCGCTCGAAGCGCAGGATCGGTTCTGTCGATGTTGCCCCGAGCCCGATTGCGGCTCACAAGAATCCCGATCAGGAACAGTCCAACGATGATTCCCAGTGCTATCCAGAACCACTGCGTGGTACCCGCTGTTCCCGGATTGGTAATCGTGTTTGACCGGCCTTTTGCCGGATTGTTGCCGGTATCGTCCTTCGCCATTCCATTGTTGTCGCTGTTATCGCCGGGATTGCCGACTGCCGGGCTGGCGTTCTGATTTGGATTTACCGCCTGTCCGTTGGCGCTGCCCTCTTTCGAGGCCGCGTTCGCCGGATTGGAATTGCCGGGCAACGCCTGGTTTGGCGTTGAGGCGGTTCTGCCTGCAGCTCCGCGTTGCGCTGATGGCGATGTGCCATTGCTGTTCGGCGTCGCGTTCACCGTGTTGCTATTCGACTGAGTTCCGCTCGCGGGCGCCTGGTCGGTTGCTGTCGCCTGTCCAAATGCCATCGCGGCACTCACAAGGCAGGCCGCGAGTAGCGTAAGAATTCGTTGCATAAACCTCTCCTCCGGGGTATTCAGGATGCGCAGATACTGCTAAGTAAGACAGGTAGAGCGCATCTCCCGTTGCCACGCCGATTCAGCAGCCGACGATTGAGGAGAGCTGCACCGGAACTTGTCCGGCAAAACGTAGACGTACTACTCCCGAAGCAGTTCCTGGATGAGTTTTGTTGGTCAGAGGCTCAGAAGCTTCTGTACATGTCGTACAGACCGAATCCTGCCAGCACCACCAGCAGCGCGATCGACAATGCGCCGCAGGCGCGCACAATCGGCTGCAGCTTGTGTATTCTCCTCTGCAACTCGAGCTGCTCCTGGGCGAGCTGCGTCTCGCCTTCACTCAGGAAGAGCTGATCGTCTTCGTGCATGCTGAGCGTGCTGCGGTAAATGAGAAGAACCACCAAAACCAGGGTGATTCCGCCCCACAGGATGAGCAACATGATCATCGGCGATAGTCCAGACATATTCACCTCGACCGGGTTCGATCTGGTTCGCGAATTCGTTGCCCGGAGCGTTCTGGCCGGGTCAAACCGCAAGGGGCTTCATTCGAAGAAGTAATCGCCCCATTTGCCGGAATTATAGCCCCGTTTCAGGAGAACGGCGGAAAGTTGCAGCAGATTTTTGCGGCTACTCTGGCCGGCAAACGACCTGCAGTGTTCTCGGAAACGCTACCGGACATCCCGAGAAATCTTCAGATCGTGCTTAGCTTCGGGCCTATACTGCCCGGACACAACAACTTACCTTATAAGGTTGAAAACAGAATGAAGCAGCTCCTCGCGATTGGCGGCCTTCTTGTAGTCTTAGTCGTGGCCTACTCAACGCTCCCGCTCGAAGCCGCTGACACCGCGTCGGCTGTACCCACTCCTCCAGTCGCAAAGAAACTTCCCAAGACGACGGAAATCAACGGTCGCACTCTGGTCGACAATTATTTCTGGCTGCGCGACAAGAACAATCCTGAAGTGAAGGCTTACCTCGAGGCTGAAAACGCCTACACGGATGGATTGATGAAGGCGACGGAGCCGCTGCAAAAAAAGCTATATGACGAGATGCTCGGCCGCATCAAGGAAACCGATGTCGAAGTTCCATATAAGTACGGCGATTACTTCTACTACTCGCGTACCGAAACGGGAAAGCAGTATCCGATCCGCTGCCGCCGCAAAGAAAGCATGGAGGCTCCGGAACAGGTTGTTCTCGACTTAAACGAACTCGCGAAGGGCAAGAGCTTCATGGCCGTGGCTGCATATCAGGTGAGTGACGACGGCAACCTGCTCGCCTACTCGACCGATGACACCGGTTTTCGCCAATACAAGCTGGCAGTGAAGGATCTGCGCACGGGCAAGCTGCTCTCCGATCACATTGAGAAGACC
>DATEKE010000023.1:0-6172 GCA_035277605.1 Terriglobales bacterium
CCACTGTGGCCGCCTGTGTCTTTATCGCAAGAAGATCAATCTCAGTACTAGCCTGGCTGGCCAAGCCGTCGGAATCAAAGAGGTCGACGACGGAATCTGGCTTGTCAGCTTTATGAATTACGATCTGGGTTATATAGACCTAGAGGAGAAAACTCTGCAGCCCCTTGAAAATCC
The DNA here is from genome assembly GCA_035277605.1 of Terriglobales bacterium. Classification (GTDB taxonomy): domain Bacteria; phylum Acidobacteriota; class Terriglobia; order Terriglobales; family Acidobacteriaceae; genus Gp1-AA112. The sequence goes on from DATEKE010000023.1 coordinate 175, forward strand.
ATTCGGGCCAAAAGTGTAACCCGTGTCTCCGGAACGTTCTGTTACCTATGTCTCAGGGCCGGACAGAAAAAAGCTGGCGCGCCCTGAGAGATTCGAACTCCCGACCTACTGATTCGAAGTCAGTCGCTCTATCCAGCTGAGCTAAGGGCGCGCTGCTCTCATTCTAGCTTGCTTCTATTCAAGGTCAACCTGGCAACCTTCGTCGGCGCACCCGATTGTATTTTGCGGATTTCGCATCACCTCGGTAATCACTAGGCTAAGAACGCTTTCGTTGTACAATCCGCCCAACCCGGACCACCTGGTCCCGTCCGGCTGTTTGTGTCGTCGCGCACACAATTCGTAAATCGACATCCCTGGCTTGTCGCGCTAGTCGCCCTCGGCGCGGTGCAACTGGCCAGCTCCGGAATCCTGCAAGGATCGACCCTAGCCGCATTCGCCGACGTGCTTCAGTTCACCATCATGGTGCTCATGGTGGTCGGAACAGCCGCGAATATTCCGCCATCGAAGGGTGCCGCTCGCGGATTCTGGACGCTGATGACCATCAGCGCCGCTATGTGGGCGTTCGATTATTGGATGTGGGTGGACTATGAAGTCATCCGTCGTGCTCACATGCCCACTCCTCAGCCTGGTGACACGCTTCTTATTCTGCACGTCGTCCCCATCATGATGGCATTGGCGATGTTGCCGCATCGCACGACCAAAGATGGGTCGTCACTCGCAAGCCGGCTTGAATTCGCTCTCATCGCATGCTGGTGGGTGTACTTATACTTTCAGTTCACGTTCGTGTGGCAGGTGCTGCACTTCGAAGCAGGCCCATTCCATCGCAATTTCAATTTGCTTTATCACGCGGAGCTTGCGACCGCCATCATCGGCTTGTTTTATCTGGCGCAGCACAGCTCCGGCGAATGGCAGCAAATCTACAATCATTACCTCATCGGCTTTCTGATCTACGCCCCGACTTCAGCAATCATCAACATCCTTATTCAGCAGGGGAGCTACACCAGCGGCGGCTTGTGGGATCTTCCCCTTACCATCTCCATTGCCTACATTGCGTGGATTGGATTCCACGCACGTAGGCTGAATCCGCGTCCGGAGGGAACCCGAGAAGAGCGCCAGACTCGACTAGCTGTCCCAGAATGGGCCGCGAGTCTGGCGGCCGCCAGCATACCGGCGATTGCTCTTTTCTCGTTTGAGCGCCTCCAGGATCCACCGGAAGTTCGTCGTTTTCGCATTGCGCTCAGCTTTGCGGCGATGCTGGTGATCGCGATTCTTATCTTCACGCGCCAGCAGCTTCTCAATCGCCGGCTGGCGCATCTTCTAGCCGACTCTAAGCACGCCTACGACAATCTGGAACGACTGCAAACCCAGGTCATGCTCTCGGAAAAACTTGCCTCAATCGGACGGCTGGTATCCGGCGCAGCTCATGAACTGAACAATCCTCTTACCGCCATCCTGGGCTATTCAGAATTGATAGCCGACGATCAGAACGTGCCCGCGGCGCAGCGTGGATTTGCAGAAAAGATTTCTCAGCAGGCACGTCGTACCAAGAATCTGGTTTCAAATCTGCTTTCATTCGCACGGCAGACTCCGCCGCAAATGCGGCTGACGGATATCAACGCTCTCGTCAGCAATGCGTGCCAGCTCAGGATCGGCAGCTTGTCAGGAAAGGTTTCGTTGATCCGCGATCTGCACACTGATCTTCCCCCCGTGGTAGGCGACGACAACCATTTGTTGCAGGTTTTCTTGCACGTCTTGAACAACGCTGTTGATGCGGTCGAGGAAGTCGGCGGTGGTGAAATTATCCTGCGGACTCGGGCTAATGGTGACCGAGTAGTCGTAGAAATCTCCGATACCGGTCCGGGAATCACCGAACCGGCGCGGGTTTTCGATCCCTTTTATACGACCAAACCTCTTGGACAGGGTACCGGGCTCGGTCTTAGCGCCTGCTATGGCATCGTCCAACAGCACGAAGCAACGATTGAGTGCGAAAACCTGCAGCCGCACGGAGCGCTGTTTCGCATCACTTTCAAGGCGGCTCCCAAACCAGCACCTTCAGAAGTCGCTGCGGTCTCCTAATCAAAGCCAAGGCTCTCTACTCAAGTACCGCAGATCTAATTCCAAAAGCGTCGCGAAAGATCGACAGAATATGAACAATTCAATTTGCCTTGACTCCTGCCATTACAATGGCAAATCGATTTACCAGGAGGCCTCTCTTGTTTCGACCGATCGTGCGGTTGTGCAGTGTCGCGTTTCTGCTGACAACAGTCGTGGCGCAAACGAATGCGCCGAGCGGTGCTCGTGCGCAGTCGCTGGATCCGGCAGTCGAACGGCGGGTGGATTCGATTCTGAGCCGCATGTCCACCGAGCAGAGGATCGATTATCTCGGCGGAGTAAGAGGCTTCTACATCCGCGGATATAAGGAACTCGGCATTCCCGAATTGAAAATGTCGGATGGACCAGTTGGCGTCCGCAACTATGGACCGTCCACAACGATGGGCGGAATCGGACTGGCCGCCTCGTGGGATCCTGATTTGGTCGAGCGCATGGGCAAAGTGCTCGGCGAAGATGCGCGCGCCCGTGGCGTGCACTTCCTGCTTGGACCAGGCGTTAACATCCATCGCGCTCCGATGAATGGGCGCAACTTCGAGTACTTCGGCGAAGATCCGTTTCTCGCTGCGCGGACGACAGTTGCGTATATCAAGGGCGTGCAGAGCGAGGGTGTCATAGCCACCATCAAGCACTACATGGGCAACAACTCGGAGTACGACCGCCACAACAGCGACTCTGAGATCGACGAACGCACTATGCGCGAGATTTACTTCCCGGCGTTTGAGGCTGCGGTGAAAGAAGCGCACGTCGGCGCGATCATGGATTCTTACAACTTCATCAACGGCGAGCACGCTACGCAGAATTCGTTCATCAACATTGATGTGGCGAAGAAGGACTGGGGATTCGACGGCATCATCATGTCGGATTGGGGCGCCACTTATGACGGCGTAGCTGCAGCGAATGGCGGAATGGACCTGGAAATGCCCTCAGGCAAGTTCATGAATCGCGAGACGCTCTTGCCTGCGCTGCAATCCGGCAAAGTTTCGCAGCAGACCATTGACGATCATGTGCGCCGAATCCTGCGCACGGCGATTCGCTTTGGCTTCTTTGATCGCGATCAGACCGAAGCAAACATTCCCAAGCTGAATCCCGAAGGACGCGAAGTTGCACTCGAGGCCGCTCGCGAGAGCTTCGTCTTGCTAAAGAATGAAGGCAACATTCTTCCTCTGAACAAAAGCAGCATTCGCACGATTGCAGTCATTGGTCCCGACGCCTATCCGGCGCAGCCGAACGGCGGTGGCAGCGCGCACGTTGTGCCGTTCCATGCCGTGAGCTATCTCGAAGGACTCACAAACTATTTCTCCAGCCAGGCGAATGCTCCGAAGATTCTCTACAACGCAGGCCTGAAGTCATTTCGGGAAATGGCCGAAGCGACCGACTTCACGACCGACGAGAACAACGGTGAAGCCGGATTGCGTGCCGAAGAATTTGACAATATGACGCTGAGTGGATCGCCGGTGCGCACGCATGTTGACCGTCACGTGAACTTCGGCTCCGACAGCTATGAGGCTCCAACCGGCACCGGATCGATTCGCTGGAGCGGCTACTACACGGCACACACCGGTGGACCGCACGACTTCTTTGTCCTCGGTCCGGGCGAGAACGGCGGATATCGCTTATACGTTGACGACAAAATCGTTGCCGACAACTGGGAGCGCGCGACCGCGATCCTGAATTTCGGCACGCTCACGCTGGAGCCCGGCAGCAAACACAAAATCCGACTCGAGTACTACCGGCACAACGCCTGGGGGCCCAAGCGCGTGCTGCTTGGAGTGCTGCCTGCATCGGAAGCAGTTGATCCGGGAGCGAAGCAACTTGCTTCGAGTGCCGATGTGGTTCTGCTTTTCCCCGGATTTGATTCCACAACTGAAACCGAAGGCGGCGACAGAACGTTCCGACTCCCTCCCGGTCAGGATGAACTCATAAAAGAGATCACCGCGGCGAACAAGAAAACAGTCGTCGTACTCACCGCGGGCGGCAACGTCGATATGGCGCCGTGGATCGATCAGGTCCCCGCACTCATGCATGGCTGGTACTCCGGTGAGCAGGGCGGCACAGCCTTCGCGCAGCTCGTGTTTGGCGACTACAGCCCGTCAGGACACTTGCCGATCTCACTCGAACGCCGCTTGGAAGATAACGCTGCCTTCAAGAGCTACTATCCAAATGATGGACCAAAACGGATCAAGTACTCCGAAGGAGTTTTCGTCGGGTATCGACATTTCGATCACGACAACATCAAGCCGCTCTTCCCGTTTGGTTTCGGCTTGTCGTACACGACGTTCAGGTTTAAGAACCTGAGCGTTTCTCCGGCGAACGCCAATCGCGCTCCTGTGACCGTCAGCTTTGACGTGACCAACACGGGAAATCGTGCAGGCGCTGAAGTTGCGCAGGTATATGTGGGAGCAGCGCAGAGTTCGGTGCCGCGTCCGCCCAAGGAACTGCAGGGATTTTCCAAAGTTCTCCTTCGTCCCGGAGAGACGAAGCACGTTTCCATTTCGCTCGATTCACGAGCGTTCTCCTATTACGACGTGAAGACGCACGGATGGAAAATTGATCCCGGAACTTACAACATCTATGTGGGAAGCTCGGACGCGGAGATCAAGCTGCAGGGCAAAGTGAATCAATAACGGAACCGTCGGCGGTAGCCGAGGGGGCAGCCGCGTGTTTGCGGCTGCGCATGCCAGGCCCATCATGCGGACCCTGCATGTTTGCAATTATCGTGAACGCGGAGATGGGCTCAATCGCCCATTTCCGCCCCACCGACTACCGTCGGCGGTTCTGTCACTGCTCTTCGCAAACTCGCTTCACACTCACACGGTACTTTCGTAACCAGAAAAGACCTAAGCGTAATACCGAGAATCAAGGCTAATATCCCCTATTCGTGTAGCAATTTGGGAAGTTCATGGTATAAACCGAATTGCCCTACCCCAGAGCCTCGGTAAATTAACCCTGAAATCGAGGGCGCGAATAAGGAGATGCAGTTTGTCCGACGCTAGAACAGGCAGAAGGTTTCCTCTCAATCTGCCGATCACCATCCGGGAGGGAGAGTCCGCCGATCAGACCTCGGGCACCACACAGAACGTGAGTGCCGCCGGCGTGTACATTCACGCCGACGCGGAGCTGCAGGTCGGCTCTCAAATTGAATTCGAGATTACGCTTCCGTCCGACATCATCGGAGGCAACAACGATGTGCGTGTGCGTTGCCAGGGACGCGTCGTGCGCAGAGAACGTCCGCATGGAGACAAGGGCGGCGTGGCCTGCGTGATCGATAACTACAAGTTCGTGCGTGGCGCGCAGCAGTGATTTTCTCGCGCGGGTGAATTGCCTGCGCGATTTATTTTGTCCAGTCGGGAGACTGGAAAGAAGAACGAGGTCGGCGACGAGTCGCCGCATAACCAATGCTTAAGATCATTCTGGCCGATAGCCAAGCCATATTCCGCGCCGGCGCCGCCAAAGTGCTGGCCGTCGAAGACGATTTCCGCATCGTCGCGCAATGCGAAAACACCGACCGCATGATGGTCGCGCTGGAGAGTTTCCGCGCCAACGTCCTCATCTTCTCCACCGCGATGCGAGTGGATATTCGCCAGCTCGTTGAAGCCGCGAAGAAGATTAAGACGCGCCTGATCATCGTCATCGAAAGCGCCGACAACAGCGCGCAGTATCTGCAGCTCGGCATCAGCGGCGTGGTCTTCCGTAATGTGAGCGGAGCGTCACTGGTTGAGTGCGTACGCAAAGTCTCGCGCGGCGAAACCTGGGTTCAGGACGCTGGAGCCGCAGCCGAAGCGACGGAGAACGACATCGTCGGTGCCCGCGTTCGCGATCGTCTGACGCCCAAAGAGCTGCGCATCGTCGCGCTGATCGTTCAGGGATTCAAGAACAAGGAAATCGC
>DATEKE010000024.1:0-5771 GCA_035277605.1 Terriglobales bacterium
CGGGGAGCATCTCGACTAACGCTGTTGCCAGCATGAATCCCGATCCGACCGCGACAAAGTAGCGTAGATAACGCCGCTCCCAATGACGCTGAATGATGATCAGGCCACCCACGCCGTCGGCCATCGCCGCGGTGAGTCCCAGGATGATAGTGAGAGCGAGAGGGGACATCGTTCAGGCGCTGTGGCGGATGTGCATCACGTCGCCATCGCGCACGATGTAGTCTTTGCCTTCAAGTCGCAGCGTGCCGCGCGAGCGCGCGTTGGCCTCTGAACCGGCTTCCAGAAGCTGATCCCAATGGATCGTCTCAGCGCGAATGAAATGCTTTTCCAGATCGGAATGAATCGCGCCTGCTGCAGCCTGAGCGCGGGACCCGCGCTCGATCGTCCAAGCCCGGCATTCGTCTTCACCTACGGTAAAGAATGAAATGAGCCCGAGTAGCTCGTAACTCTTGCGAATGAGGCGCACGAGACCGCTCTCTTTTAGGCCATAACTTGCGAGAAACTCCCCGGCTTCTTCGTCGCCCATGTCCGCAAGCTCGGCTTCCACTTTGCCGCAAATCGCAGTCACTCCCGCGTTTGGACGTGAGCCGTATTCTGTCAGCTTGTACTTCGCCGGAGCATGTTCCAGATCGGAACCAAGTGTGGAACTCTCGTTGACGTTGAGCACGTAGAGGATCGGCTTTTGGCTCAAGAACATAAATCCGCGGATGCGCTTCCTGTCTTCAGGCGACATCTCCATCTCGCGCAGCGGGCGCTCGGATTCAAGATGCGTCTTGGCACGCTTGAGCAAGTCGAACTCACGCTCCAGCTCTGCCGACCTCATCTTCTTCAAGTCTTTTTCCAGTCGCTCAAGACGCTTTTCGATCTGGCCTAGATCATTGACTACCAGATCGAAATCAACGTTACGCGCATCGCGCAGCGGGTCGATTTCACCGACATGCGGAATTGAAGGTTCGTCAAACGCGCGCAGGACATGGATAAGAGCATCGACTGTCCGCAGATTGTTGGCATAGGCGGACTCCTTCAGTGCTTCCTGGCCGATCGCAGCAACATCGGAGTATTCCACGGTGGCGTGAACAAGCTTTTTAGGGCTGTAAAGAGTTGAGAGTCTATCGAGGCGCTCGTCAGGAACTTTAGCAATCCCAATGTGGGCTTCACGCGGATTGTGTCCGCGGTCCTCAAGTTGAGCCTTCGTCAGAATCTTGAACAGCGACGTCTTGCCCACCTGGGGCAGGCCGATAATGCCAGTCTTCATGTATACGGAAACCTACGGAGATGGATATGGGCGTGAACGCAATCCTCTATCTTAGCAGTGGGCGGAGAGATACCGTTGAGCGCCGTAACGGCTGAGCATTTGGCCCACACCAACGTGAGGTCAATATCGATGACTCTCATAAGGAAGCAATACAATGCTCTGCATCGCCAGTGGCGAACGACTGCTGGTGCTTCAATTCCTGATGAGCACTCTTCCTTCCCTGAGGCAACATCCGCAGCTTTACGAAATCAGCACTCTGCAATGGCTCTCTAAGCTGACTCACAAAATGGGGCGGCGAGTGCGCCTGGGCGACGTTCCGACCTCGGAATGGCAAAGACTTCGAGACCTGGGTTTCGATCTTATTTACCTCATGGGAGTATGGAAGCGGAGCACGACAGGCCGTCTGCTGTCGCGCAGCCATTTGCCCCTCTTTTCTCGGTATGACGAATCTCTCCCTGGTTGGGCTCTGGAAGACGTTGCCGGCTCGCCCTTTTCCATCGAGGGGTATGAGCCCGATCCGCTTATAGGAATCTTGGCCGATTTGGAATCAGTCCGCGGTCAGCTGCACGACCTGGGAATGCGCCTCATTCTCGACTTCGTGCCGAACCATACAGGGCATGACCATCCCTGGGTTCGGGAGCATCCTGAGTATTACGTTCGTGGCGATCTCGCGGCCTATCGTAAGGCTCCCGGCGACTTTTTCATGAGCGAAGGACCAAAGGATGAAGAGCAGGTAATCGCCTACGGACGCGATCCAAACTTTGCTCCGTGGACCGACACCGCGCAGCTTAACTATTTCAATCTGGAACTGCGCGCGACGATGATTGAGCAGATTCGGAAGATCGCGCAATTTTGCGATGGTGTGCGCTGCGATATGGCGATGCTTCTGCTCAACGACAACTTTCACCAGAACTGGGAACCGTTTCTGCGAGGCATGCCCGCGCCCGCGGAAGAATTTTGGCGCGAAGCGACGCGGGCAGTGCCGGATTTTGTCTGGATTGCCGAGGCTTATTGCGATTGCGAGTGGGCGCTGCAGCAGCTTGGGTTCCAATTCACTTACGACAAGCGCCTCTATGACCGCTTGCGCGACGGGTTCGTCCGTGACGTTTATCTGCACCTCAAAGCCGATTGGGAGTTTCAGTCGCGCTCTGTGCGATTTCTTGAAAACCATGACGAAGGACGTGCCGCATCGGTTTTCGGCAACAACCGCTTACCCGCCGTTGCTGTTCTTGCCTGCACCATTCCGGGAATGCACTTCATCAACGACGGGCAGATCGAGGGACTGCGCACGCAAGCGGTCGTGCAGCTTGCCCGAACCCGAGAAGAAGCCAGTGATGCTGAGTTCTTAAACCTGTATGAGCGGATATTGAAGATTGTGGATGCTGCTGAGTTCCATGTTGGCGGATGGAAGCTGATCGAGATCGAAGATTCGAGCGACCACACTGCGTCGGATCTAATCGCGTACCTGTGGACTGGAGAAGAAAGCTATCGGCTTGTCGTGGTCAACCTCGGCGCCGGAATTTCCACTGGCAGAATCTATCTTCCCGACGAGGTGCTCTCATCAGCATCGTTGCGTTTCGACGACGTGCTCAATAAGCACGTATACGAACGTCAAATCCCTGACTTGAAGCGGTGGGGATTATTTATCAAGCTGGATGGGTTTGCTGCTCATGTGTTCGCCCTACCGAGGCGAGGTTGCTAACTCCATTACGGACTTCTTAGGTAAGGTCCCGTCAGTACCGTTCCCGGTAGCGAATGGGTCGAGCTTTATGACACGCGGACCATCCGCTACCCGCGAACGGTACTGATTGTCAGCGATTTGCCGTCGGAATCGGAAGCATCCACAGCTCAAGCCAGTTCAAGCTGCTTTCCTACCGCTACGAAGGTGCGACGCCACTACGCGAAGGTCATCGATGAACCTCGCCATCTCGGTGTGGCGAGTTTCATCATCGGGCGCTCGCAAAATTGAAGATGGATGCACAGTCGCGATTATTGGAACCGCGCCGGTTGTGATCACCTTTCCGCGGCTTTGGGTGACGCGAAAGTCGCGGCCGAGGAGAGCTTGCGCGGCGGTCGCTCCAAGCGCGACGATCACCTTGGGCTTGACCACCTTCACTTCCTCATCGAACCATGGGCGGCACGCGGCAATCTGCATTCCGTTCGGCTTCTTATGGATTCGGCGTTTGCCGCGAGGTTCCCATTTGAAATGCTTTACGGCATTAGTTACATAGACATCATCGCGGTCGATGCCTGCAGCCGCGAGGGCTTTGTCGAGGACTTTTCCGGCCGGCCCTACAAAAGGTCGTCCCTGCAGATCTTCGTCATTGCCCGGTTGCTCGCCAACCATCATCACTTCCGCGCCCGGTTTTCCTTCCCCGAAAACGGTTTGTGTGCCGCGTTGCCAAAGATCGCAGCCGCGGCATGACTTTGCTGCTTCCCTTAGCGCGGGAAGTGTCTTGCGCGCGGGCAGGAAGTCAGCAGCAGAAACTGAGACAACTTTCGTCGGCATCAGAAATCCCATTTGTTGGATGATAGAAAAACGGCGGTGGTGCGCTGTCACATCGGGTCCCCCTGTAGCCAGGCATTCACATGCCAGATGGAGTCTATTAGCGCATCGTTCCGTGGGTTTGGCTCGGATCAAAAGAAATCGAAGTCTTTAGTAAGCTGCCAAGTTCAGATTCGGTATCGCTTTCGAGGAGCCAGATCACCCAGTAATTCTTGATCTCCGTAAGGACGAAGAGCATGTGGATCTTGCGGCGGAGCGCGGAGCCGATGATTGGAGCTGAAGTTGAGCTGGGAATCTCGAAGAACAGGTGGTTCCCGATTTCCGCGGCGCGCACCGTATTTGCCGTACGTCCCATCAACGGGCTGCCGGCAAATGCACGAATCAAGCTTGCTCCGAAAACCTGAAGCCCGGTGTGGTCGAGCTCTGATTCGGGGTACTTCTCGCCAGGTGCATAGCAAGCTGGATCGGCGGCAGCGATCACGATGCGCGGATTGAATCCTGATTGTCCATCTCCGGAGTTTTGAGCAGCCGAAGCCAGGACGCGAATGCACTGTTCCGACAACTTGCCGGCTGACGCAGGAGCTGCTTCGTGCTGCCCCTTCGCATCGCTGGGATCTCCGACCGCAATGCGCCAGGCGTTCGGGAACAAATAGGAAAATCCCAAATCGGAATTCACATACTTCGTGCCAAACAGCGTCCCTGTATCGAGTCCGGCAAGCTGGAGTTGCGGAGCGTTCGTGAGCCACCAGCGCGCTGCTTCCGGCAGGTATGGCTGTGCATTCTTCGCGAGCTCCTGCTTGAGGTCCGCGGGAGGGAAGAACTTCATCGATTCGATGTTCTGGCGAAGCTCTTCTTTCAATCTTCCGCTGTACGAGTACACCGAAAACTGAACGACGAATCCTCCGATGCCGGTAGCGTAACGCAGCTGATAGAGCTTGGGTTTGACGTCAGTCTTCTCGGCCTCGCTTTTCCAAAACAGATGCCTGCCGATGCTCAATGCCTGTGGTCCATCCTGTTTCGGCATATCGCGGAAGATGACTGCCTTCTCCGCTGCCATATCGGGATCTTTGAATACCTGCGTAGCGGTGATGCTCCATTCTACGAAGTCTTTTTGCGAGGACGATTGGCTGAGCAGGTAGTGCTGGATGCGGGTGTTGTTTTTCTCGCTGAAGTCGCGGACCTGAAAATTGCCCGATTTGGGCAACTGAATCGTGAACCCAAAGTAGGCATTGGTGTATTCGTGAGCAGAGAGATATCCGCTTTCAGGAATGGGGACTTTGGGCTGCGGCGTGGAATCAGCGTGCGCACAGATTCCGAAAGCGAGCCACAGCAGCGGAAGTAAAGCAAAGATCCTGCGCATCACCGCACCAGAGTGCCTTCGTGGGAAGGTCGTCTGAGCCACAGTTTATCGTTTAACGCTGCGGTTCTCCCAGAAACCCAACCAAGGACCGACGCGCGCCCCCGCGCGGGTTTTGGTTTTTGTCTTAGGGGGGAGTATTAGGGAACTGCATTGACACCCGGCCGAGGGCGGCCGCAGGTCCATCAATTCTGGAGCTAGGTAGTCTGCTCCCGCTTGCTTTTACATTTGCTGACGATGGCTTGATGGAGTCGATCTCGGATGGGGTCTGGGAGGGGATAAACTTCGTTGTCTCGGTAAATTTCGATAGTCTTTTGTGTTGTATTGCAGACAACGAAGCAGTTGTGGCACCACTGGAGATGCTCTTCCAGCTCCGTTTTAAGCTGGACGTCAATATTGCCGTCCAGGTACTCGTTGAGTTCTTTAAGGAAGTCTTTGCACTTCACTGCGGCTTAGCCCCGTCCTTTTTACCCTTTTGGAAGTAGCGGTTGAGGCGCTCCCGAAGTTGGAGCCTCGCTCTCAAAAGCCGCGATTTCACGGCAGGGACGCTTAAATTTAACATCTCTGCCGTCTCTTCTGTCGATAATCCTTCGATGTCTCGCAATACGAAAACGGTGCGGAAACTTTGGGGTAAACCTTGGATTGTCCTTTGG
>DATEKE010000025.1:0-4408 GCA_035277605.1 Terriglobales bacterium
CGGCGCCGAGCTGAAAGACAAGTTCGAAGACATGGAGGCGGGAGAAGATGTTGAGCTCGATCTCACGCCTGGAACTCTGGAGAAAACCAACGATCCCGTTCGCATGTACTTGCGCGAAATGGGAACGGTTCCCTTACTCACTCGTGAAGGCGAAGTAGAAATCGCGAAACGCATAGAGCGCGGACAGCTCCGCGTTCTGAAAGCGATTTCGCGTTCGCCGATCGTGATCAACGAGGTGCTCGCCATTGGCGAAGACCTCAAGCGCGGCGTTCGTTCGATCAAGGAAGTGGTCATCTTCGACGAAGAAGAGATCACCGACGAGATCATTGAAGCGCGCATCAAGGCCACGGCGCACCGCATCGACGAGATGCAGAAGCATTTCAAGAAAGCGGAACAGCTCGAAGAAAAGATCCAGAACGTCGATAAGAAAAAGCGTCCTGGAGAATTTCGCAAGTGCCGATGGGCTCTTGGTCGCGAGCGTGTGCGCGTCTCGGGCATTATCCGCGAGCTGCGCTACACCAACTCGCAGCGTAAGAAGCTGATCGACCGCGTCGGACACGTTGCCGAGCAAATGCGTTCGCTCGATCGTCAGTTCCACAACCTGGAAAAAAAGGTCGACTCGACGCGCTCGGAAGAACTGAAGAAGGAATACCGTCGTCAGCAGCGCAACTGCAAAGCCGATCTCGAGAAGATGGAGCAGGAATACGGCATCACCTTCATCGAGCTCAAGCGCACGCAGCGCGAGATTACGCAGGGAGACATCGACGCCGAGTACGCCAAGCGCGAACTCATCGAAGCCAATCTGCGACTGGTGGTTTCGATCGCCAAAAAATACACCAACCGCGGACTGCAGTTCCTCGACCTGATTCAGGAAGGCAACATCGGCCTGATGAAAGCCGTGGACAAGTTTGAGTATCGTCGCGGATACAAATTCTCGACGTACGCAACGTGGTGGATTCGTCAGGCGATCACGCGCGCCATTGCCGACCAGGCGCGAACGATCCGTATTCCGGTGCACATGATCGAAACCATCAACAAGCTGATTCGCACGTCGCGCCAGCTTGTGCAGGAACTCGGTCGCGAGCCTACGTCGGAAGAGATCGCGAAGCGCATGGATATTCCTGTTGCGAAAGTGCGCAAAGTGCTGAAGATCGCGCAGGAGCCGATCTCCCTCGAGACTCCGATTGGAGAAGAAGAAGATTCGCATCTTGGCGACTTCATCGAAGATCGCGGCGTGGTCTCGCCGGCAGAAGCCGTGATCAACGTGAACCTCAAGGAGCAGACGGCGCATGTTCTGCGCACTCTGACTCCGCGCGAAGAGAAAGTAATCAAGATGCGCTTCGGCCTCGAAGACGGCTCCGAGCACACGCTCGAAGAAGTCGGGCAATCGTTCGCAGTTACGCGCGAACGCATTCGCCAAATCGAAGCCAAGGCACTGAGGAAGTTGCGTCATCCATCCCGCTCGAGGAAGTTGCGAGCATTCATGGATGGAGTGAGGGACTAACAGCAGCTTCTAAGCTGCTAAGCTCCTGAGCTTCTAAGCTGAAAGGCGCGATCTGATGGTCGCGCCTTTTTCATTCTTCACGACATTGTCAGAACCGTTCCCGGTAGGGAATGGGTGAGCTTAACGCGCAGCTCCTGCCGCACCCGTTCGCTACCGCGAACGGTACTGACGATCTGCTGCGTCTGCTGCCGTGCTCTAACTCAAGTTAACGCCAGTCCTCCACACGGAGGTTTAGTACTCTGCGAAATTCTTGCAGATTGCTTGTTACCAAAATCGCGTTTAGGCTGAGGGCTTGAGCGGCGATCACCGTGTCGAGTGCACCGATCGTTTTTCCCGAAAATTGTAAATCTGCACGTACCCTTCCGTAGCTCTGAACCGCTTTTGTAGCTCAATTCCAAACTGGAGTTCGCAGAGACTGATTACCGAGAGTCCGACAACCGAGCTGCGGTGCGAATCGATTTTTTGCCGAATAGTTTTTGACTTCGAACGTAGTAGGTCAACCCAGACATTCGTGTCGAGCAGGTAGGTGGGAATTATTTATCTCCGTCGCCAAAAAGATCTTCTAGTCCCGGCCGCTTTTGTTGTTCCTGATCGCGAATCACTTCGAAATCGCTGCCGTTAAACTCATCCATTGCAGCGAATGCGGCTGTCCACCGATCGGCCGTCTTTGGAATAAGCAGAATGCCTGTTCCAAGTCTCTTGACGAATACGCTGTCTCCGGGGACGCGATACTCCTTAGGAAGACGCACCGCCTGGCTCCGTCCAGTCATGAAGACTCGCGCCTCTGCTATGGATTCGCCGTGGACCGCCTTTTTCAGGTTCCTCGCAATCTTCTTTGAAGTTCTATTCGTTTTACTCATCTGGGCGGGGTGATATCTATCAAGTGGTATATACCATAATCCTCACTCACATTGTGAGCTATTACTGCGCTACAGCCGGTAACCCACCAGCGTTCCCGGTGCCGTCTGCAGGAACAACATGTCGGCAATATCGTCCACTGCGTACGCCGGCTCATTGTCTTTGCCCAAATTAACGCGCGCCTGCGGTTGGGCCGTGCTCTTGTCGATCTGCAGCAGAACGTTCCCTTTTCCGTCTGGCGCTTTGGTCAGCATGAAGACGAATTCAGGCAAATTGAGCGATGCTTTGAAACGTTTCGTGGCCATGGCTGCTGACTGCCGCGAGTAGCCCTGGAGCTGCTGACCTCCTTGGCTGTATGCGGTCGCAAGCTGACCGGCGACGTACTGCGTGGTTGGATCAGAAGATTGACGCGAAGCTTGAGCAAAGGCATCGCCGTAAGCTGAGGCTGCCGCGCCGTAGAGTCCTGCGCGAACGGCATTTATCGCGTAAAGAGCCCGCAACAGTCCGGGAAGCTGAGGAGCAGGGTAGTACACCTGCTGTTTGATCTGTCCGTCTCGGCCGATGATCACAAGATTTTGCGGCGAGCTGAGAACGATGCCCTCAGGACGAATCTCCATGGCGGTTGGATCCTCGCCGCCCTGTAGCTTAATTTCAGTGCTGAACGCCTTGAATGTGCCGGCTTCACGATCGACTGCGTAGAGCTTACGGTCGCGGTTGGAGAAAACGTAAAGTAGCTTGCCTTCGACCGCGTGATGCAGGTAGTAGCGGGCAGCATTGTAGCTATCTTCATTTGAGCTCAGAGGCTTGCCGCTCTCGATCGCGTCCTGGAAGCGAGGCTCGCCGCTGGCGAGATCGATTACGTTGACCTCTGCGTTGACGCTAGCGTCCGGCCGCGAAATGTAGAGCAAGCCCGCTGGCGTGAGTTCGGCATAAGCAAGCTGTCCTTTGATCTTGGCGTCCTTCTTCAAGCGCAGCGTTGCAGTCGAGACGTCGAGCACATTCACGAACGTCTTCGATTCGGCATCGATGGTGAGTACCACGGAATTGCCGGCAATCATGGCGTCGGTCACGGTGCCATGCATGCGTACCGCTTTGGGGAGAACGGTTGTGCCGTCTTCATAGCGCGCTACGTTGAGACCGGTCTGCACCACGCCATTCACTACGCGACGGCTGCCGGTTGCCTCGTTCTCCGGCGGAGCTTCCGGCAGCATCACGATGCCTGCTGGATGCTGCACGATGTCGCGAATCCATCCATCGACTTTGGCCGGTTGCGGCCACAGCGCCTGACCATCCGCGAGACGGTACGCCATGAGGCTGTCATCGAAGCTGACGTAAATGCGATCAGTTTTATCGACAGAGGGATACAGCTGGACGTGATGTGGAAGAGAAGCGAAGCGTCCTTTGGGCAGTGTCGAAGACCACCGCACGTTGCCGGTTCGAGCATCAAGTCCGCGCAACCCGGTGAGCGTATGGACCACGATCATGTTCGGGCCAGCTTGCAGAACCTGAAGTTCTGTACCTTGTGAAGCCAGCTGCGTAAGTCCCTGCATGAGCGCTCCGAAGCCTCTGCGCTTCGGTGCTTCCTCTGGTGCGAACAACGATTCATTCGTCCAAAGTTGCTGACCTGTGCTCAGATCGTACAGCGCAACGGCAGCTCCGCCCGAAGCGCGTTGTCCGTGGACCAGAAACGTCCCGCTCTGCGGTAGGACGCGCCGCGTGATCATCTTCGTGAAGTCCGCTTTGCGCGAGTCGAAGACGACTGCGCCAGTTACCGGATCGAAGATCTCGTCTAAGCCGTCGCGTGTGGCTTCCATGAGGAGAGAGCCTTCGAGCGGATGGACACTGTCGACGGTCAGTCCTCCCAATTCGGGCTTCTCCCACGAGAGCTGACCACCATCGGTATCGACCGCCGAGAGCGCGTTGTCGGTCGCAACCAGCAGCGCACCCGCCGGCGTAACTTGCTGCCATCGAATCGCGCCGTTTACTTTCACCGTCCAGGCCGCGGTCGCCCTTGTCGGTGTAGGCTTTGTTTGCCCGTAGCTGTAG
>DATEKE010000026.1:0-3153 GCA_035277605.1 Terriglobales bacterium
TCACCGGGCCTAGTGAAATGCCCCCGTGGCGTACGTCCCTACTCTGTCCGGCATCAAACTTCGCATGTCACTGCCGGCGGCCAATCCAGCTACTCCGCAGCAGCGCAGCTTCAAGGTGCACAAAGGACGCCGAGGGTTTCATCGACATCACCACATGAGCACACTCGGAGTGGTTGTTCTCATCGTTGCGATTGCATGGGCGCTGATCGTTCTGCTGCAGCCGGCGCCGAAATATCATCTGGCTCAAACTCCCGACGGATCGGTCGATTCCGAAGAATTTGCCCGACAACTCGAAGCCATCACCGACACCAAACTGCAGCACGCAGGTCCAATTGACGTGCTGGCGAATGGTGAGAATTTCTACAAAGCGGAGCTGGATGCCATTCACTCCGCCAAGAGCAACATCAATCTCGAGGCGTACATTTTTCATCGCGGCCGAGTAGCGCAGCAGTTCCTCGACGCTCTCGCCGAGCGTGCGCGTTCAGGCGTGCAGGTGCGCGTCGTGGTAGATGCGCTCGGCAGCTTCAGCACTCCGAAGAGGTACTTCAAGCCACTCACCGACGCCGGGGGAAAGATGGAGTGGTATCACCCTCTGCGCTGGAACAACTGGACGCGCGTGAATAATCGCACGCATCGCGAGATGCTGATCGTTGATGGCGAGGTGGGGTTCATCGGCGGCGCCGGCATAGACGATCAATGGCTGTATCCTCAAAAAAAACTGCCGCCATGGCGCGATACCGTCTGCCGCGTACGCGGCGAAGCCGTTGAAGGCTTGCAAAGCGTCTTCCTGGAGAACTGGTTGAATTCCTCAGGAGAGATTCTTGCCGGAGCAGAATATTTCCCAGTCCCGCCTCAGAATGGAAATGCTCGCGCACTGGTGATCGACAGCACCCCGTCGTTCGGCGGGTCAACGCGCGCGCATGTTCTCTATCAGGCGCTGATTCGTTCGGCAAAGAAATCCATTTACATTACTACGCCATACTTTCTACCCGACACCTCTATTCGCGAGGAGATGTTGCGCGCCATTAAAGATCGCAAAGTGGACATCAAGATCATCGCTCCAGGACGCAAGAGCGATCACGCCATGACGCGCAATTCCAGCCGCGCGCTTTATGGCGATCTGCTGCAAGCCGGAGCAAACATCTTCGAATACACTCCGACGATGATTCACGCCAAGATCATGATCGTCGATGGACTGTGGGCTGTAGTCGGCTCAACTAACTTTGACAATCGCTCTTTCGGCATCAACGACGAGGTGAATCTTGCCGCGCGCGATCCGGGATTGGCAGCCCGGCTCACGTCCGATTTCGAAAACGATCTCACTCAGAGCCGCAGAGTGACCTATCAGGATTGGAAGAAGCGCCCACTTTGGGAACGAGTCTTTGAGAGCGTAGGCTGGTTCTTTCAGCGGCAGCAATAATGGCGAGCACGATCCGCCTGGTTACCTACAACATCCACAAATGCCGCGGCTGGGATCGCCGCGTCTCGTCCGAGCGCATCGCCCGCGTGCTTGCGGCGCTTGAAGCAGACTGCATTGCGCTGCAGGAAGTAGTGGATGGATCTTCCATTGGACGGTCGAATCAGGCGCGCGAGATTTGCGACGCGCTGGGAGATGAATACAAGCTAGTCTTCGGACGCAATCGCGATCTGCGCGGGGCAGACTACGGCAACGCGACGCTCACGCGCTTTCCAGTCGCGCGCAGCGAGAATTACAACATCACCTGGAAACATCGCGAGCCGCGCGGATGCCTGCGCACCGACCTTCGCCTCGGCAGCGGAGCCCTGCTGCATGTTTTCAACGTTCACCTGGGCACCAGCTACATGGAACGTCGAGCGCAAGGGCCGTTGATGCTGAGCGATCGCATGCTCAATCATGCTGCGCATACCGGACCGCGCATCATCCTGGGCGATTTCAACGAGTGGACTCGCGGTCTCACCTCCGAGCTAATGGCAAAGCAGTTTCGAAAGATCCATTTACACCAGCATCAGCGCAAGCGCGGCAGCTTCCCCGGTCCGTTGCCCGTTCTCGAACTCGATCACATCTACTACGACGAGCAGTTGGAGTTAGTCCGTTTCGAACTCGTGCGAACACGCCTCTCGCTGGTCGCCTCTGACCATCTTCCGTTGCTGGCAGAGTTCAAAATCAAGAGCGGTTGAACACGAAGGACACGAAGGTCACGGAGGAACAAGGAAACCAAGCAGTAGCAGAATTCTGTGTCCTTCGCCTCCTCCGTGACCTCCGTGTTCAACCGCATATTGCTCTGCCCTGTGGCCGAATGCCGAATGCCGATTGCCTCTTCCCCACCCAACCAGTTCTGCTCCTTTCGCATCACCCTAGTGGTATCGGTGTGTACGAACACGGAGCAGGAGAGATTCCCATGAAAAAAATGAACCTAGTTCTTGTATTCGCGCTGGCGGCGGTGCTCGTGCCATTTACCGTCGCGCAGGACACAAGCTCACAGAACTCGTCGACAACAGCGAACGCGCAGAACGCGAATAGTCCTTCGGCGGTGTCGTCCGAGTCGGGGGCCCAGGACGCCAACCTCACCCAGCAGCTTCAGAGCAAGTTCAGCCAGGATCCGGCATTCGTGAACGTACAGGCATCGGTCACGAACGGCACGGCGCTGATTACTGGAACGGTGGCCTCAAAGGCCGACGAAAAACGCGCGAAAGATCTGGCGAAGACGGTCTCCGGCGTGAAGCACGTGAAAGAGCAGCTCACGGTCAATCCCAGCACGGGAGCTTCGGCCAGCAAGAACAACAACCAGCAAGACGTGAGTACAGGCGGCTCCGTTTCCGCTCCTCGGACCGAGAGCATGTCAATGCCAGGCGCGACCAACCCGACGAACGGCGAAACTAGCGCGACCAGCACGAATCCGAACAGCCAGGCTTCGTCAACGACAGGTTTGACCACCAGTTCGAGCACGATGGCTTCGCAAACCGCCGCCACTCCCCAAAGTACGCAACAGACACCCTCGACATCTCAATCTTCAACCGCCGACGTGAACCCAGCCACGCCAACCACAGGAACACCTGGCGCGCAGACCGCTCCCAACGCAAGCACACAAGCCTCGGGCAGCGCCGCCACCGGAGAGAACGCCTCGAGCCTGCCGCAAAGCAACGCCTCCGGCGAAGCCAACATGGCTGGGCAAA
>DATEKE010000027.1:0-16438 GCA_035277605.1 Terriglobales bacterium
CGCCGGCCAGCCGGTAGGTTTCTCGGTTGACCTGAAGTCACTGGGAGCGAACGGCGGAGCATGTTTAAACGGCGGTGCTTCGACTTCTACACAAACCTGCTTGATTGACGACACGTTGGCTGCTGCGATCTCTGCAGCGACGGCGAAGAGCGGCTACTTCTTCACCTACGTACCGGTCGCGACTGGTGGCGTGAACACTGGGTTCACAGTCAATGGCGATCCTGCGACCGCCGGCCAAACCGGTAGCCGCACGTTTTGCAGCGACAACACCGGTGTAATCCGCGCGACTGCAGCTCCCACGGCCGCAGTGTGCGGTGGCAATGGCGGATTGTCGCCGGCAATTCAGTAATTAGCCGGTTAAAACGTTGCAAGTTTGGCGAAGTACCTGGGGGAGGGTACCAGCCAGGGAGGCCGAACGCGAGTTCGGCCTCTTTCATGTTTGGCATTCAGGCACGCTTCGTTGCAGGAACCCCGTTGAAAGTGATAGCACTAGTTTGAGTTGCTACCAAAACCTATGCTGGCAGTCGAGATCTTAGGCTTCGAAAAGACCTACACTGTCGGATTTTGGCGCAAGACAAAGAAGATCGGCCTGAAAAGCCTGCACCTCGAAGTCAATCAAGGTGAAGTCTTTGGGTTCTTAGGTCCAAATGGCGCCGGCAAGACCACCACACTAAAGTTGCTGATGGGTCTGGTGTTCCCTACAGCAGGAACGGCTCGAATTTTGGGTCGCGACTGGCGCGATCCCTGGGCACGCTCCCGAATTGGCTTCCTTCCTGAGCAACCCTACTTTTACGATTACCTTACGCCGTTTGAACTGCTCGATTATTACGGCTCTCTCTCCGGCGTCTCACCAGCAGATCGCCGTCTGCGCATTCCCAGGCTCCTGGAGAGAGTTGGATTGGCCGATCAGGGCTGGGTACAACTGCGCAAATTTTCTAAAGGAATGCTGCAACGCGTGGGTATCGCGCAGGCAGTTCTACACGATCCCGACATCGTGTTCCTCGACGAACCCATGTCAGGCCTCGATCCCATCGGAAGACGCGAGATGCGTGATTTTATTCAGGCGCTCAACAAGGAAGGCAAGACCGTCTTTTTTTCGACTCATATCCTCTCCGACGCCGAGGCCCTCTGCCATCGCGTGGCAGTACTCAGTCAGGGGGAGCTGCGCGGCACTGGAGTCGTCGCCGAGCTCGTAGCGTCTAGTCGAGGGCGCATGGAGGTGATTTGGCAGGGAGCTTCTCTGGCAGAAGCTGCAAAACGCCTCGGAGCTGAATGCCACACAGCCGGAGACACGGTTCGCGCAGTAGTGGATGAATGTCGGCTGGAAGAGATTCTAGCAATCGTGCGGGCGCAACACGCTCGGCTGATCTCCGTGAATCCAGCGGGAGGCTCGCTCGAGGAATATTTCTTCCAAAAACTGGGCAGGAGCTCCGAACCAGAATGACTCATCGGATTCGGGCTATCGCGTTCAACATGTTCCGCGAAGCGGTTCGCGACCGCATTCTGTACAACCTCGTCTTCTTTGCTCTGCTGCTGGTCGCGACAGCTCCGCTGCTGGGCCAAATCTCAGCGGGCGTGCAACGAGTGTTACTTATCAACCTGAGCTTAAGCGCGATTTCCATTTTTGGAACTGTGATCTCTATTTTTCTTGGCATTAGCCTGGTCTCAAAAGAAATCGAGAGACGCACGCTTTATCCGGTATTGGCGCGTCCTGTAGGAAGAGGCGAATTTATCGCCGGGAAATATTTAGGTCTTGCGGGCACACTCCTGACAAACACCCTCGCCATGGCAGTTGGGTTCTACGTGACTTTATGGGCAGTGATGCGCCACGTCGGCCGCGCCGATGCCAATATTCTGATCGCGATTTACTTCATCCTGCTTCAATTCCTCGTGATTATCGCCCTTTCTCTATTTTTTTCATCCTTTTCTTCGCCGGTCCTTTCAGCTCTCTTTGCTCTATGTTTGTTCGTTGCCGGCAATTTTGCAGAGGATCTAAGAGTCTTCGCGCATTCAGTACATGGCCCGCAGAGCTGGCTCGCGCTCGCGGCTTCATACATAATTCCCAATTTGGCATCGCTGAACGTGATCACTCGCGTAGCTCACGATCAGTCCATCTCCGCAGCGCTGGTGGGCTATAACACCTTATATTGCGTGTTGTACTCCGTAACGACCCTTTGCGGAGCAGCTCTCATTTTTTCGCGAAGGAATCTGAAGTGAGCCGCTGCTCCACGATGGTTGTTGCTTGTCTTCTCTCCTCCTGCCTGATTGCAAGCTTTTTTGTGGCGGCAAAAGTGGAAGCCGTGTCGCCAACCAGCTCGATGGAAGATGTGCTGTTCATCTCCTCACCAGAGTTCGCGAAACGGGTCAGCCTGGGATATTCGGGCCTGTTGGCGGATATCTACTGGATGCGGGTGGTCCAGTATTTTGGTAATAAACACCTGAAAGACTCGATGCAGTACAAGTCGCTTGCTCCCTTGCTCGACATCACTACGACACTGGACCCGAATCTCGTCGTCGCTTATGAGTGGGGATCCACGTTTCTAGACCAGCCGCCTCCAGCCGGCGCCGGCGACGATGCTGCAGCGATTGATCTGATTCGGAAGGGAATCCGAAACAATCCGAACAATTGGTATTTATATTTCACCATGGGATTTATCCAGTACACGGGCCAGCATGATTATCTTGCTGCGGCCAGGAGCTTCGAAGGAGGATCACATGTTCCAAATGCGAATCCCGTTCTGAAACGAATGGCTGCCAGAATGTTAACCGACGCCGGCAGCCCGGAGACGGCACGTTCGATGTGGGAGAGTATCTATGAGGAATCGGATGACCAGGATTTAAAGAAGAATGCCGAGCTGCACCTGGCTTGCCTGGTGATCGATGATGAAGTTCCAAAACTGCAACAAGTCGTGTCTGAGTTTCAGAAGCGCTTTGGCCGCATGCCTGATTCCTGGAGGGAGCTGGTCAGCGTTGGAGCTCTTCGTGGAATTCCGTTAGATCCAGAGGGTAATCCGTACATTTTGTCCAGTAGCGGGCGCGTAGTCGTTTCTAATCCCAAGCGCTTCCCGTTTATCCATGAAGGGAAGCCCTCATAAATTAGGAGCCGGTTCAAGAGCATGGGCGAGTCGCTCACTTTGATTCTGCTGTTCTATGCCTCTCTTACGTGACTATCAACCTGCAGACTTCGACACTCTGTGGGAAATCGATCAAGCATGTTTCTCTGCCGACGTCGCTTATTCCCGTAAGGAATTTGCTTATTACCTGCGATCCGCCCGCGCGGCCTGCATTTTGGCACTAGAGGACTCGCGAACATTGGGCTTCATCCTTGGCGACCACCATCCAGGGCATCGTGGACACATCATCACTCTCGACGTGATTCCGTCCGCCCGTGCGCAAGGAATCGGCTCCATGCTGATGCATGAAATCGAAAAGCGGCTTCGGGCAGCGGGATGCGACTCGATATTGTTGGAGGTGGCGGTAAATAACTCGGTCGCAATGCGCTTTTACAAGAGTCATGGATTTTCTGTCCTCAAGACTCTGCGCCGATACTACCCAGGAGATCTGGATGGCTTGCTTATGGGGAAATTGCTCAACTGACCCCGGCTATGCTCTCCGATAGTATTTGATGCGAACGACCACTGACAAGCGTTATCTCTGACCATAAGATCGCTGCCAGATACACACTCAGCAGCAACATTTCGGGTTCGATCGCATAGCGGTACTTAGGGACTGGGTACACGAAATAGTAAGGTGCAGGGTAGACGAGTAGGCAAGCCAGGTATAAGAACCATCCTCTAGGTCTCCGTGTCAGCACGAAGATTAACCCCAACCAACCAGTAATCGAGAGTACACAGAATTCCCACGGCTTCCACCATTCATAGCCTTGAAACAAGATGGGGGTTCCGTCCCAAAACCAAAGTACGCGATGAAGCGTAAGGTCGGTGAACTCACGCGGGTACATGCGAACAAACTCCAAGGCTTCTTGCCGTGCTTGTTGGATATAGGGCTGTTCGCCCATCTCCGCGTATTTTCGAAACTCGCGCGGATTCGCACCTGGATGAAGGCCCAGGTAGCCCATGCCATTGGAATAATGATAATTCCCTAAATGAAACTCGAACCAGAAATTACTGCGAAGGAACACCGGGTGTCCAAAGACGATCTCATTCCGAATTCCCCAGGGCGCGACAACCCCCGCAAGCAGCAAAATTGAAACCAGTGAATTTCTAAGCCACTTAAGCCCGTTCTCGTGTCTGACGAAAATCGCATATCCATAAGCGAACGGAAGAATACTCAGCAACGCGGGATTCGTGAGCGCAATAGATCCCCAGAGAAGTCCGTAGAGAACCCACAGCCGTAGGGTTGCGCGTTGCGCGAGATCTACGGTGAGGATCAAAAGCGTGATCAGCAACAGAGCGCTTGCGGCAAAATCCCAGATCCAGGAAGCGGGCCATCGGAAGAAAAAGGGGCTCGCAGCCCAGCCCCACGCCGCCCAGAGTCCCACTCCTTTGCCGAGAGTTCTCCGCCCCAGCGCATAGATTCCTACGGCACTGGCGGCTGCCATGGCGCACTGCAGGATGATGATGACGAGCGCTGATGTGGCCGAGTAAATCCCAAAACCTCGGAAGACGAGGGAAACAAAATACGGGTACACGGGTGCAACCCAGGCTGTGGGGCCAGTGTCCTGAAGAAAGGGCGAACTGAAGCCCTGTCCGCGTGCCAGATGGGCGGCGATGCTGGCCACTTCCATCCCGTATGGATATGGATAGCCTGGGTTTGGAACATATGTCTTTTTCCAAAGCACGAACGCTACTCGTAGTACGAATGCTGTAAGGAAGAGGGCGATGTTCATCGCCCGGCGAGAATGAAGATTTCTCTGAACACGAGAAAGCAGCGAACTGTCCGGCATGGTCGATGGCCCGAGAAGGTTTGCAGACCGACAAAAGTGAGTTTGGCAAAGAATCTCGCCGGCTCAGGATACAAGAACTTGTCGCATACATCGCGGGAAACCCGGATTCACTGTGTTCACGCTCGCTCTAACGCGTTCTCTTGCTAAGAAGTCGAAAACCGGCGATGGTGTAGAACATGTCCAACGAAAAACTGATCATTAGCACAGCCGGATCGCGTGATGAGGCTTCACGCATAGCAAAAGTACTGGTCGAGGAGTCGCTGGCCGCCTGCGTAAACCTCGCAGGTCCGATCGATTCTGTCTATCGATGGCGCGGAAAGATAGAGAATGCGCAGGAATTCCTGATGCTGATCAAGACAACATCTGCCACGTCGGCAAAAACGATTGCCCGCTTGCGCGAGCTGCATTCGTATCAATTGCCGGAAGCGATCGAAATCGATGTCGAAGGCGGCAGCAGTGAGTATCTGCGCTGGATTCGCGAGTCGGTCTGAATCCGCGAAGACTGAGTCAAATGACTGATCATTTCGCTTGTT
Source organism: Terriglobales bacterium (assembly GCA_035277605.1). Taxonomy (GTDB): domain Bacteria; phylum Acidobacteriota; class Terriglobia; order Terriglobales; family Acidobacteriaceae; genus Gp1-AA112. Next base: position 5,440 of record DATEKE010000027.1, read on the forward strand.
CAGATTGTTACGTCAAGCCAATTGTGCCGAAACGTTTTGTTGTGAGTCGCTCCTGACGGGAGATCGGTTTTTCCTTGCGGAACCTTCTGGCGGGTTCCCCATCGAAGGCTCAACTTGGATTCCTCGGTACTGAGTGGGAGTCTCTTTTGTAATTTTCTTGAAGATCCTGCAGAAGTAGGCCACCTCTCCGTACCCGCAATTGGCGGCAACCTCCTTCAGGGTGAGGCCGTAGTTTCGGAGCATGAACTTTGCGCGATTGATGCGGACCAGATTTAGATAGTCGTTAAACCGCATCAATCCTTGCTGCCGGAATAAACGCGAAATGTGATTGGGGGCCAGTCCGAAATGCTCGGCGACGCTTTCCCGAGTGAGAGGAAGCTGCGAGTTCTCCTGTATATATAGGCAGATAGCCTCGTAAGTCCGAGTAGCTTTGCGGGCCTGATGTGCGTTGGGCACCTTCAGCAGCCGCAGACAGGAATGCAGCAGCGATTCGGTTAATAAATGCGCTAGAGGCCCTTCTCCGCGATCGGCGGCGAAAACCATCAGTGCCGAAAGAAGATTGTGCGTAAGCCCGTCGTAAGCGCCATGAATGTGAGTTTTCACTGCGCTCACCGGCGTCTCTGACCCTCCGCTGTGCTTCACCAAACTGATACCGATCTGCTTCGCTCCAAAAAGGATCGTAAGCACCTGCAGTGAGCTCGACCACTCAGGCTTGTCCCAGGCATTTTCGGGAACAAAGACCGCCTCACCGGGTTGCGCCTGAATCCTGCAGGAGTTCGAGTTGTGCGCGATCTGCAGATTCTGCGCTCCCGAAAGGGGAACATACAAACGCGGGAAATGCGTGACATAAGCGAGGGCCGGAGGAGCGACTGTGTCCTCGGCGAAATAGATGCGGCTCAGCCGCGTGTGCCGCAAATAACGTTCGAGTTGGCCGATGATCAGACTGGTACCGCGACCGGCAGAAACAATCAATTCTCCACTTTTTCGATGCACGGATTGTTACCCTAGTGCAACTCCACAAACGTTGTCCACCCTTTTCTTCAAGCCAGATGGAGTAATCAACTAGTGACGAACGCGCTGGATTGTCGTATTTTTTAGCAGCAAGACTTCGGACGCGAATCCCAGCAAGGGCCCAACTCATGATCGAGTTCCTCAAGCAGCTTCGTCAGCATCTTCTTACCGGTGTTTCATACGCAATTCCGTTCATTGCATGCGGGGGAATTCTTATCGCGGGCGCTGTCGCTTTTGCGCCGATGACTCCCCACGGCCCTGACTTCTCGCAGGCTCCGCACCTGAAAGTAATGCTGGACATTGGCACGACTGCTTTTGCTCTGATGCTGCCGGTGCTGGCGGGCTATATCGCATATTCGATTTCGGGAAAACCTGGACTGGTTCCGGGGTTTGTAGGTGGATATCTCTCCGGCCAGGTCAACGCAGGATTCCTCGGAGCGATTCTCGCCGGACTGCTTGCCGGCTACGTCGTGCAGCTTGTCAAGAGGATGCCGGTACCGAAATACATCCGTCCGGTGATGCCGATCCTGATCATTCCGATCCTGTCTGCCGGATTTATCGGCGTGGTCATGATGAAGGTGCTGGGAATTCCGATCGCGCATCTGATGAGTTCAGCCAGCGCTGCTTTGGCGAGCATGGGTACGGGAAACAGCGTAGTACTGGCGATGCTTCTGGGAGCGATGATTGCCTTTGACATGGGAGGTCCGGTAAACAAAACAGCCTTCTTCTTCGGCGCAGCAATGATCCAGCAGGGTGATTATCGAATCATGGGAGCCTGCGCGGCAGCAATCTGCACGCCTCCTCTCGGAATGGGACTAGCCACAATGCTGCGCAAGAAGCTTTGGAGCCAGGAAGAGCAAGAGGCCGGAATCGCCGGCGTGGCAATGGGTTTGATCGGTATCACCGAGGGTGCCATTCCATTTGCAGCTTCCGATCCTATTCGCGTGATTCCTTGCATCGTGCTTGGCTCGATGGTGGCGGCAGTGCTCGCGATGATGGGGCACGTTGGTGACCATGCGCCACATGGCGGACCGATCGTGCTGCCGGTAGTCGATCAGAGACTTGCGTATGTACTCGCGATTGTCGTGGGAACAGTAGTGACCGCAGTCTCTATTAACGTAGTCAAGAGCTTTTCGCGTAAGCGCGAGCAGTCGCAAAGGGCGGCAGCATAGTTACTTTGCCGCCGCCGCTGTGACTTGATCTTTCTTGAACATCTGCTTAATTCCACGCAGAGCCTGCCGAGTACGCTCTTCATTTTCGATTAGCGCGAAGCGAACGTAGCCATCGCCGTAGTCGCCGAATCCAATTCCTGGACTTACCGCAATTCTTGCTTCGGCCAGCAACTTCTTCGAGAACTCCAGCGATCCCAGGTCACGATAGCTCTCCGGAATCGCCGCCCAGGCGAACATCGTGGCGCGCGGAGATTCAATCTGCCACCCGACCTTTTGCAGGCCGGTTACGAGGCAATCGCGTCGTTTGCGGTAGGTTTCGCAGATCTCGCGCACGCAGGCTTGCGGACCTTCAAGCGCAGCAATGGCAGCAATCTGAATCGGTGTGAAGGTCCCGTAATCGAAATAGCTCTTCAGCTTCGTCAACGCTCCAACTAGCTTCGCGTTCCCTACCATGAAGCCGACGCGCCATCCCGGCATGTTGTAGCTCTTCGAGAGTGTGAAAAATTCGACAGCAATGTCCTTGGCTCCGGGAACCTGCAGGATCGACGGGGCTCGATAGCCATCGAAAACGATGTCGGCATAAGCAAGATCATGGATGACGTAAATTTCATTCTCGCGGCAGATGGCGATAATGCGGGCGAAGAAATCCAGGTCTACGCATTGCGTCGTTGGGTTGGAAGGAAAGTTCAGAATCAGGAACTTTGGGCGCGGATACATCAGCCGAATCGCCTGTTCCAGCTCGGCCGTGAAATCGACGCCTTCCCGCATTGGAATCGAACGAATGTCTGCTCCCGAGATCACCGGGCCGTAGATGTGGATGGGATAGCTCGGATTCGGCACGAGCACTGCATCGCCGCGATCGAGCACCGCGAGGCAAAGATGCGCGATGCCTTCTTTTGATCCAATGGTTACAATCGCCTCGGTGTCGGGATTGAGTTCCACATTGAAACGCTTGCGATACCACTCGCAAATTGCACGCCGCAGTCGCGGAATTCCCTTTGAGACTGAATAACGATGCGTGCTGGGGCGCTGCGCGGCTTCCACCAGCTTCTTGACGATGTGATCCGGAGTTGCGCCATCGGGATTGCCCATCCCAAAGTCAATGATGTCCTCTCCGCGCTTCCGCGCAGCCGCTTTGAGCTCTCCGATGACATTGAAGACATACGGCGGCAGTCGGCTGATTCTGCTGAATTCGCTCATGTGATTAGGGTAACCTGCGGCCGCCCCGGCGCGGTTCTAATCACGGGGCCACGCACGAGTTGTTGCATAACCAAACAGCCCCGCGAAGTGCGCGCGGCCTGCCCAGTCAGTCCACCCCTGTCCACTTTGTCCACTCAGTCCATCGTCGTGCTTCCACATTGCTACTTGCTGCGCACCTCATGCGTTTCAAAAACAAGCTGCCGAATGCCGGCAAGCGAATGCTGGCCGCCGCTCTCATAATCGAAAACAACGACCTCGTTCTTACCCTTATGCATCCATTCGGCAGGCACAAAGAGGTTCTGCTGCGGACCGATCTTCCAGTAGCGCCCGACGTTGTGCCCATTCACCCAAACCAGCCCCTTGCCCCAGCCGCGCATATCGAGATAAGTGTCTCCGACCGTCTGCAGATCGAAGCTGCCGCGGTAGAACAATGGTCCCGGTTTGGGAGTCGAAGAGAATTTCAGGTTGGCGAGATCGGTAAGCGGAAGAGGGAAAATCTCCCATCCGCTCAATGCTGTGTCGTTCAGTGACACGTTCTCGGTAATGCCCTTGCGTTCGTTTACGAGATTCGGACCGAAATTCACCCGGCCCATGTTCTCGACCAAAATGTCCAGAGGCTGGCTCGCCTCCAGCTCGACTTCTGCAGAAGTCTGGTTCAGCCCGCGATCGATTACGCCGAGTTGCTTCCTGTTTTGATACAGAACGGCGTAGTCACGAGGGTCAGTAATCTTCAGCAGAGCCTTGCCCGAAGCTGTCGCCTTGGTTCGATACAGGATGAGCCCGTAACTCTGTCCGAGCATCTCCATGCTCTTGACCTGTTCCGATGCGACCGGCGTGGGAAGGGAATCAAACAGGCTCGCGGATTCCTTCAGCTCAAAGCGCGGGATCTCGATCATTGCAGGCGCCGGAGGAGGATCGGGCAGCACGGTGCCGGGCGGAAGATGTCTCTTAATCACATCGCGCAAGGCGAAGAACTTTGGCGTTGTTCGTCCGGCTTCATCGACGGGTGAGTCGTAGTCGTAGCTGGTAATGTCGGGCGTATAGACGGCGTATTTGTTCGCTCCGCTCATGTAGCCGAAGCTGGTTCCACCATGGAACATGTACAGGCTCACCGAGATTCCCTGCCCCAGCATCCAGTCCAACCCTTTGGCCGGAACGTCTGCGGGAACCGTGTGATGTTTCTGCCCCCAGGCATCGAACCATCCCACCCAATACTCGCCGCACATTCTGGGAACGTTCTGGCGAAACTGATCGAAACGTGTGAACTCTTTTTCCGGAGAATCGGTAGCTCCGAAGTTGATTGCCGAAAGAACATCCGGCAGCGTGCCTTGCGCAAGACGGCTGGCGCCATCGGCGGTGTAGAGAGTCACGTCGAAGCCGGAATCGACGATCATCTTGCGAATCGCATCCATGTAGTTCTTATCATCGCCGAACGAACCGTACTCGTTCTCAACCTGCGTCATGATGATCGGACCGCCATGCGTGATCTGCAGCGGCGCAAGCTCCTGACCAACGCGCTTCATGTATCGCTCGGCGGCAGCAAGAAATCGCGGATCGGTGCTGCGAACTTTCATATCCGGCGTCGCCAGCAGCCAGGCAGGAAAGCCGCCGAAGTCCCACTCCGAGCAGATATACGGGCCGGGACGGAGAATCACCCACAGCCCTTCCTCCTGCGCAGTACGGATGTACTCGGCGATATCGAGATTGCCGCTGAAGTCGAACTCCCCGGGCCGAGGTTCGTGCAGGTTCCAGAAGACGTATGTCGTGAGCGTGTTCAGCCCCATGGCCTTCATCAGGCGCATACGCTGCCGCCAGTACGGACGCGGCACGCGTGCATAGTGCATCTCGCCGGAGATGATCTGGAACGGTTTTCCATCGAGCAGAAAATTCTGTCCGCTCCAGCCGAAGGTATGGGCAGGAGCCTGCGATTGTGTGGCGTGAAGAACGCCTGAACTCAGGAAGGCAAACAACAGGCACAAAACTTGTATCGCTCTTCGCGAAGATAGACGCATATGAAATGAAGCTCCCGAGGCTTTGAACGGTTCCACAAGAATACACACGCTGTGCGTTTTCGAGCAGCGAGTACTGAGTTGTTGAGCCGTCGCACGAAATGCCTGCTACATTATTGCGGACTACTCCCAGAGCACTTCGGATACGAATGAGTTTGGGTCACAACCTTATCGAGAAGAAGCGAGCCATTCATCTTGGGCTAGTCGCTTTTGCCCTATTAGTGTTCGCCGTCGCCTGCACTGCGGCTTCATCCCAGGCGGCGGAGGTCACGATCGAAGGCACCGTGAGAAGTGCGGCGGGTGATCCGGTGCCGGAAGCGCTAGTCACTCTCCGGCGAGCGGCGCAGACGAAAGTTGCAGAAATACGTACTGACGCTCGTGGCGCCTTCGCGTTCACGGTCTCGCAACCGGGCACGTTTACTCTCTCAGCGGAGAAGTCAGGATTTCGGAAAGGCGAGCCGCAATCGATCTCGGCTCAGAAGAGCAGGAACCATATTGATCTGGTGCTCACTCCGATCCAGTCGGATTCGGCAAAGATGGAATTCGAGGACAAGCCGAATTTCTCCATAGCCGGCGTGACCGATTGGAGCGGCGCCGGCGGACATGGCTCCGAAACCGGACTGCGCACGAGCGAAGCTCTTGCCAGGCAAACGCTCGCGCTCGACCCCAACACCGCGAACGCCGGAGAGCCCGTCTCAGCGAATCGCGAGAGCGAAGCAGCGCTCCGCGATGAACGCGAACAGATTCAGAAGTCTCTTGCGGGCGGTGATCAGGCTGATTTACATCGCAAGCTGGGAGATATTAACGAGCGCCTGAACGATCCGGTTGCGGCCGAACACGAGTATGAGCAAGCTGTCCGCATGGATCCCAGCGAAGCTAATTACTTCAGTTTGGGAACGGAGCTCCTGCTCCATCGCGCTTCTGCTGCCGCAATTCAGGTTTTCGACAGAGGAATCGCAGGGCATCCGGCGTCGGCGAGGCTGCATGCAGGACTTGCCGCAGCACTGTACGCCAATGGATCAGTTGAGCTGGCGATGGCGAGTGCTTGTCGCGCTTCTGATTTGGAACCGACTCGTATTGAGTTTTACGCGCTTATGGCCGAAATGGAAAAGACGGCGACCTCCACATCTCCGTGCATTGCTCAGGACTTGAAACGGTTCCTGACTCTTCAGCCCGAAAATGCGCTGGCCAATTACTACTACGCTATGACGTTGTGGAAAGAGCAACGGACCTCGCCTTCATCTCCACAAGTCGCCAATGTGGAGAGACTGTTGGCGAAAGCAGTCAGCTTGGATTCCCACTTTGGGGAAGCCTTTCTACAGCTCGGAACGGTTTACGAACAAAATGGCGAGGCGGAGCAGGCAGTCGAGGATTTTCAGTCCTGCATTGCAGCGTCGCCTGACTTGGCCGAATGTCATTACCGATTGGGACTGGCCTACCGACGTCAGGGAGAAGCCGCAAAAGCAGACGCAGAAATAAAGAAATATCAGCAAGAGCAGTCGGCGGAAAGCGCCGACATCGAGCGTAAGCGAAACAGTCTTCGGCAGTTTTTGGTCGTGCTTAAAGATCAGCCGGAGTCAGTCCACGAAAACCCAGTTCATTAATCAAGCGAGGTGACTGAATGAGCAGTTTTTCGGGCAGGATGCTGTGTGTCATCGTGATGTTTATGGCCGCCGCTGGTACGGGAGTGGCGCAATCCAGCTACGATCTGCGCTCGCCGGACAATCGCATCGAGCTTAGGGTTCGTACCGCCGATCGGGTTCACTACGACGTTCTGCTGAATGGTCGCGCGCTGCTGGAAAACTGCACGCTCTCACTCGATGTCGAGCACAAGAAGCTTGGCATTGCTCCCAAGGTGCTCGATGCGAAGCAGCGCAGCAACGATCAGATCATCCGTCCAACGATTCGGCAGAAATTTGCTCAGCTTCGCGACGCTTACAATGAGCTGCACTTGATGATGGACGGCGGCTACGCCGTCACCTTCCGTGCTTACAACGAGGGCATCGCGTACCGTTTTGAAACTTCGCTGCCGCAGGAGCAGGTGAAGGTCTATGCGGAAGAGTCGAACTGGAACTTCCCTCGGGACTCGATTGTCTACTACCCGCAGGAAGACAGCTTTTTTTCTCACAATGAGCGCAAATACACGCCACAGCATCTGAGCGAGATTATTCCTGCTTACATCGCAACTCTGCCCGCAGTCGTGGACGTCGGCGAGGGCTCGAAAGTGGCGATTGCCGAATCAGATGTCCACGATTATCCAGGACTCTGGCTAAAGGGCACACGCGGCACCGGACTCGCGGCGACATTCTCGCCGTATCCTCTGAAAGAGAAGCTCGAAGGTGATCGCGATTTCAGAGTGGTCGAAGCCGCCGATTACATCGCCGCCACCTCGGGAACGAGAACGTTTCCGTGGCGCGTAGTCGGTATTGCTGAGAAAGACGGCGACCTGATCACCAATTCGCTCGTGTGGCTGCTCGAGAGTCCATCGCAGGTTCAGGACACCTCATGGATCAAGCCAGGCAAAGTCTCGTGGGATTGGTGGAACGCCAATAACGTTTATGGCGTCGATTTCAAAGCGGGAATCAATACTGAGACTTACAAGTATTACATCGACTTCGCCGCGAAGTACGGATTGCAGTACATCATCCTCGACGAAGGCTGGTACAAGCTGGGCAACGTGCTCCAAGTCGTTCCGGAAATTAACATGGAGCAGCTGACCGCTTATGCGCGTCAGAAAAATGTCGGCATCATCCTTTGGGTGGTCTGGAAGACGCTCGACGATCAGCTCGTTCCGGCTCTCGATCAATATGCCAAATGGGGAATCAAGGGCATCAAAGTCGATTTCATGCAGCGCAGCGATCAACTCGTGATGAACTTCTACGAGCGCGTGAGCCGCGAGTGTGCAAAGCGGAAGATGCTAGTTGACTTCCACGGAGACCAAAAGCCGGCCTCGATGACGCGCACCTGGCCGAACCTTATCAATGCCGAAGGCGTGCGCGGAATGGAATGGAGCAAGTGGAGCGCCGATGCCGAACCGGAGCACAACGTTACCCTTCCATTCACCCGCATGTTCCTCGGCCCGCTGGACTATACGCCGGGAGCGATGCGGAATGCCTCCAAGACGAACTTCGCTCCGATCTTCGGCCAGCCGATGGCGCTGGGAACGCGCTGTCATCAACTGGCGATGTACGTCATCTATGAAGCGCCACTGCAGATGCTCGCCGACAGTCCAACAAACTATCTACGCGAGCCCGAAATCATGGACTTCCTTGGACCGGTTCCAACCGAATGGGACGACACCAAAGTGCTCGACGCGCGCATTGCCGATTACATACTCGTCGCGCGCCGGAATGGGAAAGACTGGTGGGTGGGCGCGATGTCGGACTGGACGGCACGGGATCTCGAAGTGGACCTATCCTTCTTAGGTGACGGAAGCTTCACGATGAACGCTTACCAGGACGGAATCAACGCAGATCGCGCAGCCAGCGACTATAAGAAGACTACGAGCCAAGTCACAAAGAATGACAAGCTAAAAATCCATTTAGCACCGGGAGGCGGCTGGGCCGCACACATTCAGCCGCGCTAAACAACATCGACATCGGTGCAGAGCCAAATGGAAAAGAAGAAAATCATATCCAGCCTCATCCTCATGACATTGCTTGCGTCCGTTACTCTCTCCGCCCAGGATCGTAGCTATGGGCGCTCGATGGCGATCACACCCAACGGCATTGTTGCCACCAGCTTCACACTGGCCTCGCAGGCGGGAGCGCACATTCTGGCCAAAGGTGGATCGGCGGTCGACGCGGCCATTGCTGCCAACGCCGTGCTCTCCGTGACCGAGCCGATGATGAACGGCATCGGCGGCGACATGTTCGCCATCTATTGGGACGCAAAGACCGGCAAGCTCACTGGCATTAACTCCAGCGGATGGGCTCCCATGGCGCTCACGCCAGAGCATCTGCGCGCCAAAGGCATTACTAGCATGCCGAGACACGGAATCGACAGTGTCACCGTTCCCGGTGCGGCTGCAGGTTGGGCGGCCATGCACAAGCGCTTTGGCAAGCTGCCATGGAAAGATCTGTTCGAGCCGGCGATTTATTACGCTGAGCACGGCTATGCGGTCCCGGAGATAATCCACGACTACTGGGAGAACCAGTACTTCACCGACGAAGGCAAGCGCGTCTTCCTGCCCAACGGACATGCGCCGGCGCTCGGCGAAATCTTCCGCAACCCTGATTACGCAAAGGCGCTGCGTCTTCTAGCCGATCAAGGACCGGACGCGGTCTATCGCGGCGACATCGGCAAGGCGATCGTGGCCACGTCGAACGAACTTGGCGGCACGATGACGCTCGATGATCTTTCCCAATTCAGTCCGGAATGGGTGGATCCGATCTCGACCGATTACCGCGGCTGGCGCGTTTACGAGTTACCTCCCAACGGACAAGGCATGGCCGCGCTCTCCATGCTGAACATCATGGAGCAGTTCCAGCCTGCCGCCGACGGTCCGCAGGGCACGACCGAGCTGCACAAGAAGATTGAGGCCATGCAATTGGCCTATGCCGATCTGAAACGATACGTGGCAGATCCCCGCCTTGCCAAAGTTCCCACTCAGGGACTGATCTCGAAGGAGTACGCCGCACACCGCGCCAAGCTCATCCAATCAAATAAAGCCCGCTGCGACTATGGCCCGGGAACGCCTCCGGGCAGCGACACGACTTATCTCACGACCGTCGATCGCGACGGCAACATTGTTTCCTGGATCAACAGCAACTATTCCGAATTCGGCTCCGGCGTTGTGGTGAAAGGAATGGGATTCCCGTTACAGAACCGCGGCGCTCTTTTCGTACTCGAGCCCGGACATCCGGACATTCTTGCGGGGCACAAGCGTCCCTTCCACACCATCATTCCGGCATTCATGGAAAAAGGCGACCAGCACATCGGCTTCGGCATCATGGGCGGCTATAACCAGCCCTTAGCCCATGCGCAGTTCGTGTCCAACATGGTCGACTACGGAATGAACATCCAGGGCGCGCTCTCGGCTCCGCGCTTCACCGTGGGCCGCGACTTCTGCCACATTCTCATCGAAGGTCGAGTAAAACCCGAGATCATCGATCAACTGCGCGCGATGGGACACGACCTGCAAGTGCGCAAGGACTACTCCGCAGCCATGGGCCGCGGGCAGGCAATCCTGCATGATTCAAGCAAGAAGATGAATTTCGGCGCTTCGGACCCGCGTGCGGATGGCTCAGCGGAAATGGAGATTCCGGATTTCTCGCGATAAATCTTAAGAATTGAACACGGAAAACACGGAGGAATGCTAGTCCGGGTCCGGTCCGAATACGCAATTCTCCCGATTTACTTTGGCTTGCCTGAATTGCAGTGAAGAAAAATTTGGCAACACAACCGTAGCCTCTTGGTCAAAACTGTGAGCGACCCGCTAAGCAAAACCTCTGTGACTTCCGTGTTCTCCGTGTTCAAATTCTCAGAAGTCGGGGCTCACAAGTTGAATAAGGAAAAGGGATGGAGCAAAAAAGTGGGGAGCTTTTTGAGCTCCCCATAACAGAAGCGACAGAGGCGATACGTGAGAGTTGGAGGTAAGCTGCTGTT
>DATEKE010000028.1:0-7107 GCA_035277605.1 Terriglobales bacterium
CGGGAGTGAAGCTTGCCACGGTATGGGGCCGGACGAATCACCAACCAGAGACGGCGAAAGAAGAATCTCGTGGAACCGACAAGAACTTTGAAGTCGAAAAAGTTCTCGATCGCGGCTATGGTTTCGCGACGATCAATTATCAGGACATCGAACCAGACTTCGAAGGCGGAATCTCGCATGGAATCCGGCCGCTCTTCTATACGTCCGGACAAACTGCGCCCGCGCCGGACGACTGGGGGGCGATAGGCGCCTGGTCTTATGGACTCAGCCGCGCGATGGACTATCTCGAAAAAGACAAAGACGTTGATGCCAAGCGCGTGGCCGTCATGGGTCATTCACGCCTCGGCAAAACCGTGCTCTGGACCGGCGCGCAGGATCAGCGTTTTGCCATGGTGCTGGCCAGTTGTCCGGGAGAAGGGGGCGCGTCGCTTGCGCGTCGCAACTATGGCGAGACCATCCGCAATCTCACAGGTCGATTCCCATTTTGGTTCGCGTCGAATCTGAAGAAATATGCCGATAATCCCAGCGAGCTCCCGGTGGACATGCACGAGCTGATCGCGCTCAGCGCTCCGCGTCCTGTGTATGTCACGGGAGCGGAGGACGACAAATGGGCCGATCCCAAGGGCGAATTCCTCGCGCTTGTTGCTGCCGGGCCCGTGTACCAACTTTTAGGCGCGCAGGGACTTGGAACCGATCAGATGCCGGCGCTCAATCAGCCGATTCAGCACACTCTTGCGTATCACTACCGCACCGGCAAGCACGAAGTCACGGATTTTGATTGGGAGCAGTTCTTGAATTTCGCCGATCTTCATCTGAAGCATTGAGATCGCCAACGCTTGGCGGCGGGGCGTCGGCTGCGAAATTTTGTGGGAATCATGGTCGAAGAATTCCCTGAGGCTTCCCTGATCGGTAGTTCGCGCTCCTGCTCGCGATGTCCCTAAGCCATTGTGAGCACATAGGTTGAATGCAGAATTCCCTAGATTCCCTGCTGAGTTCCCTGGTCCTCCGCGAATTTCGCGTTTTTCGGGCAGAAAACGAAGGTTTTCGCCCAATTTTGAAATTCACGCCTGTATTGTTCGCTGTTTCCCGAAGCGATCGATTGCATGCAGCCAAACGCAGCAATCCACCACCGGGAAAAAGTTGCGGGCTTTCCTGATCTAACGCCCATGCACATTCGTTCAGGAACTCCGAAACTTTTCTTAATCCCAGGCGTTTCAGAGAAGCGTAGAGTTCAACGGACGTTGAGCTCGCACGAGGAGAGACATGCGTAAGTTCAAATTAGAGGCGGGGGCCACCGGCTTACTGGCCAGCCTGCTCATATTCAGCAGCGGCGCGAACGCGCAATCGACCAGCGGCAGCGCGTCCGCATCCACCACCCCAAACGTAAATCAATCAGATGTCAACAGCGACCGTCGCGACGTCCGGCATGACCGCCGCGATTTGCGCCAGGATCGCCGCGATGTCGGCAACGATAAACAGGACATCCGACAGGATCGTCGCGACGTGCGCAAGGATGACAAAGACCTGGCCAACGACAAAGCTGATGTGCGCCAGGACTATAAGAATCTGAACTCAGAGCGCCGCGATCGCAATCAGGATGAGCGGCAGCTAGACAAAGCTCAGGCGAAATATCACAACGACCTCAAGAACCACGACACGGATGATCTGGCCGCTGACCGGGCGACGATCAAATCCGACCGCACGGACATCCGCGGGGATAACAAAACGATTGGCGCAGACAAGACCGACATCCGGCATGATCGTGCCGATATCAACCATGACCGCTCCGACATTCACAGCGACAAGAAAGATCTACACAATGACTGGCGCGACGTCCACAACGACCGGAAGGACATTCGTTCTGACAAGCGCGATGTCAGGCATGATCGTCGGGATCTGCGAAGAGACAGACGAGGTAAGTGACGCTTTCTTGAACACTTCAAACGCGGGCCGAATCGGCCCGCGTTTCTTCTAGCCCCACGAGTCCCGCGGCGGATTCTTGTGGTTCAGTCTCACAAATCAAAAGTAGGTACCCATCAGTTCGCGCGACCATTGCGGTTGCCGGATTGTCGCCGCCTCGGGTAGGAACTCCCGCATGACTGGTTTGAGATCCACAACGGGAGATCCGTCAAACGCATCCAGCCCGCGTACACGGACACAGAGGCCTTCGATCGCAACAAGTTCACAGATGGTCGCGCCCAGACGGTTCGGGCGTTTGCGTCCGCGCTGGGCAAAGATCCCGACCTTGGGCCATTGCGGATTTTCTCTGGGATGCCGAGCAGTGTTCTCGATCTCGCTCTCCGCCAACTGATCGAAGACAAAGATCACTTCCACGTGAGAGAACTCTTCCAGTCCGGATAGACAGGCAGTTTCGAAACGGGAATCGTCCAGTTGAATCTCTGCTATTACCGCTCCCCAGTTTGTGTCTCTGCCCCGGCTGACCGGCGACGCGACCCGTCCAATTGGCTCTAAAGCGATTTGCGGCATGAACGATTATCCTTTTCTCCTGCGCGGATCTCGAAGGCGTCTCCGCATTTCTGGCGGCATTCAGCGTTTTGCAGAATGAACTCTGGATTTAGATCGGCTTAAGTTTTCACGACCTGTGCGCCGATCAACGTCATTTCGTAGGCCGCCGGAAAAAAGTTGCACTCCACAGTAAGGATCGATATTCGCTGCTTTATTCCCTGCCGGCTTTGTAGAGTGACGCGGAGCTGTTCTAAGTCATGGGGCCCCAGCCATTATTCTAAAAAGTCCCTGCTATTCCCTAGTGAACTGCGAATCGCCTGTGTTCATGCGGGTCTTGCGATAAATTGTTTCTTGCGGGAAAACTTTTCCGGCTAAATTCCCTGCGCAGGGAATTCAGGCCAAATCGGATCGGGCACAGAACCGTCGGAATTTGGTTGTGCGAAACGGCCAGGAGCCATCTAAAACACTTCGTCCCAGCAGGAACTCTGGCGTTAAAAGGGGCGTGGACTTACGCTGCCAGATGGTTTATCGTGTGGGCCGATTTGAAGTTTTGCAGTACAGGGACCGGGGGGACAGGAACGACGTAGGGCCACACTCCTAATTCAAGCGAACCAGCGGATCGCACACTCTTCCCGGACGGAGCGCCCCAACGAGCGGCGGAGGGTAGTCGTTGGCGTCGCGCGATTTAGCTGCTGCCAAGTGTCTCCAAGGTTCGGAGAGGGCTCCAGTCATGAGATCTCCACTTTGCTTGCCCAACATTCGGGCAGTCGTGTTTGTTTCCGTGTGCCTCGGCTTCGCCTCTTACTCCTGGGGCGATCAGCCTGCTACGGCTCCGCCGCAGGTTAAATCGCAATCTTCCGAATCGACGATTTCGATTCCCGGCCCCCTGCGCTCGTTTCTGCGCATGGCCGGTATTAGCCAGAAAGCTACGCCGGAAGAGGTTATTCCGCTGCTTTCGCGCAATGTGTTTTTGCTTGGATATGAAGGCCCGTCATCGCGCGTGCGTCCAACGGAATTCCTGATCCTGCTGAGCCGGTACGTGCAGCAGGCCCGTGAGCTCACGGTAATGGCAGGAGCTGAGGGCGTGCTACGGGTCTCGTCCTGCGATCAGGCACGACCACTACTGCAGGTGCTCGGATATCGTCCGCGCCTCGATTGCGGCAAGCCGGGCAGCTATCTCGAGACGTCCGATCCCCAACGCGCGTTCATCACCGTCGATTCCGGATTCCCATTACCGGAGTTGGAGAAGACTCTGGAAGGCGGCGCTCCTTTTGCTTATGACTTCCATGGCACCAGTGTCCCGGTGATCTTTAATGAGAACGAGTGGACCGGAGGCAAGAGCCTCCTCGATTCGTTGCTGCGCGATTCGAATCTTTCCCGTATGTACTGGGCCTTCGCGCAGATGGAGCCGGAAACGCAGAATGCTCTGCGTCAAAATCCGGGCCTCAAGCGGCTCGCAGCATATGCTCCTGTGCTCGATTTTTATGGCAGCCGTTTGCGCATTCAGCAAGGACACGTCGCTGTCCCCGGCGGCGCTGCGGCTGAGCCTCTCTGGAAGGACTTGGTGGGAGCCAGTCCACAATCCTCCGGCGATTTTGTTCTTCGTCTGGTGGAAAAGGACAACGGCTGGCTGGCGGCATACTTCGATGCTCTATGCCGCGTCAGTCCGGAGCAACAAAAGCACTTCGCCGAAGAGCGTCGTCTGAAGCCGTTTTACGAAGCTTTGCGCAAACAGGATTCGCCCCCTGCCGACGCGGCGCGCTCTGTGTTTCGGCCCGCTCCAGGTTTGCTGCTCCTCCTAACGCGACTGGAATGGGAAGCGAATGACGAGCCGCATATCCCGGGTGGGCTGGCAAGTTGGAAAACAGTCTTCCATGAAAAGACTTACTCCGAGGTCACCCGCGACTGGGGCAAAAAAGCTCACGGCTGGAATAGTTCGGAGCAACTGCTGGAAGCGTTGGTCGCAATCTCGCGCGTCGACACTGAAGCCGGTCCACTGCAGGCGTATCTGATGCTGACCGAACTGGATGAGCGCCGCGGAACCGGTCACGCGCTCAGCGCGGCAACGGTAGAGCAGATGGCGTCGAAGTACAACCGGTTCGGCGATCAATATTTGATTTTCTCCGAGTTTCCGACGCTCGACGATTCCTCAATCAATTCTTTCCTGACGGTCGCCGACCACCTCGATGACATCTCGAATCACTATGTGCGCGGTAATGCGCTCGGCATGTTCGACGCGAGCGTTGGTCTATGGCAAATTCTTGCCCGCCAGCACCAGATTCCGAGAAACGATCTCAACCGGTCGTTCCAGCAGGTCGTGTATCAATTTGGGAAAGTGGCGAACTCGACCAACGTCTTCGATGCAGGGCGCGAGTCGCTGAAGCAAATTCTGGTCGCGTCTACGGGTAAACCTGATGCATCGCAGGACGGGCTCATTTCGCTGCTCGCCGGTCCTCCTCAAACGACGCCTGAAGGCCAGCAGACGCACCAGGAAGTTGCGAACCGCATGCGCTCCGTGCTCGATGCCCAGCGCCTGGTCTCGCTCGACACCCTGATTCAGCTTGGCGACAATCTCCACGGAGCCGCACGCGTGAAGGAGCGGTCTTCCGGTCTGCTGATGCTTGCCGGGGATCTGCGCGAGTTCCAGATGCCGCAGCCTATCTTCAAGAAGAGCGAGCGCGAGGAATGGGGCGCGGGCGTCTATAACAACCGACATACCGACCTGGAGATGCAGACCGACATCTCCAAGGTGATCAAGTCTCCATCATCGGACCAGCAGGTCGCTGATGCCCGCGGAGAACTCGCATCATTTTTGCGCGACACGCTCGTGGGTTTCAACTATGCGTACTACGAGCCGCCGGGAGCGCAGATTCTTCATCACAATCCGCTGTTCGTGCGGTCGCACGACTTCTCCGGCGATACGGTCGTGGGCATGCAGCGGGCAGTCTGGCGTGCACCGCAGTTGTTCGGTGCAGGATCGCCGGCAGGCGGAGGTGCACATCTGGTGGGCTCGCTTGCCGATCTTCCTTATGTGCTTGCGCAGGCGGAACAGGACTTCATCACCCCGGAAAACGTTCAGGCGCTGATTTGGGGAGCAGTCGTGCCGGGAATCCTCACCAGCTCCGTCGTTCCGCGCTGGTGGGATGTCAGTCGCGAAGAACTGCACGCCGTGACGCTATACCAGGAAATCGGGGAGCACTTGCTGACAGCCTCGACAGATAACGACGACCTGCGGATCAAAGTGCTCAACGTGCTCGCCGATCGCATATCGCCGCGGACGCTCTTCGAGGTGCGCCAGGCATTGCGCTCGCGCGGTGCTGAAGATCCGAACACTTATCTGACGCCCGCCGACACCTTCTACCTGGCTGCGGAGTTCCAGCGCGAATATCCCCAGCAGCCGGATCTACTGGGGCGTCCCGGCAAAGAACTCGAGGCTTTGGCTAAGGACCACGCCGACGAGGTCAGTTGGCAGCGCATTTCGCACGACTTTGGCGTGCCTCATCCTGTTCTGGCTCAGAATTATGCGCGCGAGCTGCTCAACCTTCCGCCGTTCCCGGCATTTATGGGTTACTCCAGCCGATTCCTGGCTGAATCCTGGGATTCGAATAATCTCTACTGGGCGCGCCTGGCGGACGAGAAAGATTATTCACCTGTCATGCTCAATCGCCTCGTCCCCGAGCTGACGCGGCGCATGGTGGAGAAGATTTTCGCGACCGATTTAGAAGATTGGCCCGCCCTGTTGCGCGCAGCGCGCGAAACAGGCGAAGAGTTCCGCCGAGGAAAATATGGGGCAACCCCGGTGAGCATCGCTGCAGCTCAGAATTAGAGGTGGGCCGGAGCCGGCCATTCGGCTACCTCCGGCTCCAACGGCTATCACCGGCGGTTCGTAATCGAGTTTTGAAAAGGGTATCCGTATGAACAGGCGAATTGCGTTAGTCCTTGGATTTACGTTCCTCTTTACCGCCGGCGCGGATAGACGCACGCTGGCGCAATCCTCTGCCCAGTTTCAGGTCTCGGTGGATCTGGTCCAGTTGAACGTAGCCGTCACAGACAATAAAGGCAACTACGTGACGGGACTCAAACCTTCGGACTTTGTCATTGCCGAAGATGGCATCCAGGAGAAGCTCGCGTTTTTTGGCGAGGGCAATGGGCCGACACGAAGCCTCGTCGAAGTGGCGCAAGATGGGGATGCATCCAAGCCTGCAACCGAGAATTCTTCAGCCCCTCCCGCCAATGCCTCATACGTTCCGCATCCCGAAACGGGAAACGGCGAGCCATCCGATGCGCTGAGCGCCGCCATCGCTGGAGCTAACGTATACATTCTGTTCGATACCAGCAACTACATGTATCGGGGTTTCGTTTTCGCTCAGGACGCCATTTCCGACTTTGTACGCTCGCTGGAGAAAGCAGACAAGGTCGCCTTCTACTCCTACAGCCGCGATCTTTCGCGCGCTGCCTCGCTGACCTCCGATCGCAATGACGTCGTTCGCGGAGTGCGCACCACGGTCGCCGGCGATGATGCCGCTCTTTACAACTGTCTCTTGCTAACGGTGAAAGATGCAGCGCAGACGATGGGCCGGAAAGTTGTCGTGGTGTTTTCGAATGGCCCGGATAATTCCAGCGTAGTGTCGCCAGAAGATG
>DATEKE010000029.1:0-21118 GCA_035277605.1 Terriglobales bacterium
GTACTTGGCCGGAGCGTTGGGATCGTGCGCCTGCTCGGTCAACACGGCGCGTGGATCGGAGGCATCGCGGAACGTGCCTGAGCCTGCGAAGACGTAGGCAAACGCATTGCGCGTTGTCTCCACCTTCAGCCTCTTGCGCTGATTCGGCGGCACCGAGATGTCGACGTAGTTCGGGTCGGCAGCCACTCCTTCGACCGGGCCTTTCTTGCCCCAGAACTCGCCGCAAATTACGCGCACCTTTGTACCGTCGTCGTCGGTGACCTCAGGAATCGCGTTCGAAGGAATGTCTTGGTAGCGCGGATCGGTCATCTTCAGCGATGAAGGCAGGTTCGCCCAGAGCTGGAAGCCGTGCATGCGTCCGCGGTCATCGCCCTTCGGCATCTCCTGGTGCAGGATGCCGCTGCCGGCGGTCATCCATTGCACGTCACCGGCGATCATCTTGCCTTTGTTGCCGAGGCTATCGCCGTGCTCGACAGAGCCGGCTAGGACATAGGTGATCGTCTCGATCCCACGGTGCGGATGCCACGGGAATCCTGCCACATAGTCTTCCGGGTTCTCGTTTCGGAAGTCGTCCAGCAACAGGAAGGGATCGAACTTGCTGGTTTGCCCGAAACCAAATGCCCGCTGGAGCTTTACGCCGGCACCCTCAATCGTTGCCTTGGTTTGAATGATGTCTTTCACTGGACGGAGCGACATGACTTGCCTCCTTCTCTGTCGCTGACAGGTTAACGAATCAGGTATTGGATGCTTGAGAACGATATTCGTTGCAACGAGCAATTACCGACAGAACCGCCGCGGTGCGGCAGCCGCGTGTGCTGCGGACTCAGCGTGGTACTGGGAACGTCGAGGCATTCACGCTCGCGTTCCCCACCGGCTACCGCCGTCGGTTCTGTTGATTCACATCCTGAAATACTCATTTCGGCATATGCAAACTCCATCGTCACCAGCTATCGTATTGGGGCAAAGTCCATGAGCTTGCATACGGCTAAGTCGCGAGGAAGCCAACGCGGATGAAAACACACGCGCCGCTTACCGAACGACGCTTCCTTGTACCCTTCGTTCTGATCACGACGCTCTTCTTTCTATGGGCGTTCGGCGTGAATCTGAATGACATCCTTATTCCCCGCTTCCGCACTGCCTTTGCTCTGAACGACTTTCAATCCTCTTTTATTCAGGTCGCATTCTTCGGCGGATATTTCCTCGCAGCCTTCCCTGCGGGAAAGCTGATGGAGCGCATTGGGTACAAGCGCGGCATTCTAGTCGGCCTTTTTTTATGTGCATCAGGAGCGCTGCTCTTTCTTCCTGCTTCGTCCGTGCGTGTTTACAGTTTTTTCCTCTTTGCATTGTTCGTGATGGCCTGTGGACAAAGCTTCCTTGAAGTCGCTTCGAATCCCTACGTCACCATTTTGGGACCGGCACAAAGCTCGGAGCGGCGGCTGAATTTTGCTCAATCGTTCAACGCCGTTGGAGCAGTGTTGTCGCCGCTGGTCGGCCGATCGTGGATCCTTACTGGCATCGAATACACGCCCACACAGCTTGCAGTGATGAGCGCGGCGCAAGTGCAAGCCTATCGCGCCGAGCAGGCGGCAAGCGTGAAATTCCCGTATCTCGCGATAGCGGGAATTTTTATCGTGGTAGCTGCCGCCATTTACTTTACGCACCTGCCCGATGTGGTGGACGAAAAAGCCGGCGGCGATTCGAGCACGGAACGACCGAGTGGTTCGGTATTCGCACATCCTCACTTGATTAAAGGGGTACTGGCACAGTTTTTCTACGTAGGCGCACAAGTAGGCGTTGCCAGTTTCGTGATTCGTTTTGCGCAGCATACTGTGCCGGGAATGACGCAGCGTGTCGCGGCCTATTACTTACTGGGACACCAGATTGGATTCATGATCGGACGCTTCGCCGGTTCGGCGCTGATGAAGATCGTCGCTCCCGCTCGCCTCCTTTCAATCTTTGCGATTGGATGTCTTGCATCCGTGACAGTGGCGCTTGTCGCCGGCGGAATTGTCCCAGTTTGGGCCGTAGTGCTGATTGGATTCTTCCACTCCATCATGTTCCCAACGATATTCGCGCTGGGCATCAAGAACCTCGGCCCGCTCACGAAACGCGGCTCTTCGATGATGGTGATGGCGATCATCGGCGGCGCGATCTTTCCGGCGATCATGGGCCGCATCTCCGACGCCAGCAACATCCAGACCGCGTTTGTCGTTCCGCTGATTTGCTATATGTACGTCCTGTACTTCGCTCTTTCCGGGTACAAGATTTCCGGCGAGCGGATTGAAGCAGCTGAAGTGGCAACGGTGAGGGCTTAGCACACATGATCCGCCGTTATTGCCTTGCTCTTGATCTAAGAGACGATCCGCGGCTCATCGCCGAGTACAAGCGCTATCACGAGAAGATCTGGCCGGAGATTACCGAGAGTCTTAAGGATTCGGGCATTGAAGATCTCGAAATTTATCTGCTCGGGACGCGGCTATTCATGATCCTCGAAGCCAACGAGAAGTTTTCGTTCGCGGCCAAAGCCGAAGCGGATCGC
This sequence comes from Terriglobales bacterium, assembly GCA_035277605.1. GTDB lineage: Bacteria > Acidobacteriota > Terriglobia > Terriglobales > Acidobacteriaceae > Gp1-AA112. The sequence goes on from DATEKE010000029.1 coordinate 2,540, forward strand.
ATGAACCCAAAAGTGCAGGAATGGGAAAAGCTGATGTGGAAGTTCCAGAAGCCTCTGCCGCAGGCAAAGCCTGGCGAGAAGTGGATTTTGATGGAGCGAATTTTCAAGTTGGAGCGTTCGTAACATCTTCATAAATCGAGAGGGCAAATTCATGATCGACACACGAATCTCACGCCGCGCATGGTTGAAAGGAGCAGGGGCATCGCTCGTTACGGCAGCCTCGATGCGCGGCCAAACCGCGCCAACTCCACAGACTGCGCCGGCAACTCAGGCCGCATCGGAAGACCAACAGCAGACGCCGGTGGGCGAGCCGTCAGCAATTGCTGCGAATCGCGAGCAGCGCATGCAGTGGTGGCATGCAGCCAAGTTCGGCATGTTCATCCATTGGGGACTGTACAGCGTGCATGGCCGGCATGAATGGGCGATGGAGGACGAGGCAATTCCCATCGAGGAGTACATGCAGTTTGCCAAGCAGTTCAAGCCGAAGCCAAATGCGCCGCGCGATTTCGCCCGTCTTGCGAAGGCTGCGGGACAGAAGTACATGGTGATGACCACGAAGCATCATGAAGGATTCTGCAACTTCGATACGAAGCTGACGAACTATTGCGCGACGAAGCAGGGCCCGGGGCGCGATTTAGTGCGCGAATACGTCGAAGCTGTGCGTGCAGAAGGATTGCGCGTCGGCTTCTACTACTCGCTTATGGATTGGCATCATCCTGATGGCGCCCGCTGCGCCACAGACGAAGCTGCACGGCGTCGCTTCGTCGACTACACGCATGGTTTAATTCGCGAGCTGATGACAAATTACGGGAAGATCGACGTGCTCTGGTACGACGTTGCATGGCCGCTCGATCGCGAAGGTTGGGAATCGGAGAAGATGAACGAGATGGTCTTCCAGCTTCAGCCGGAGATCATCGTGAACAATCGCAATAAGCTGCAGGGCGACTTCTCGACTCCGGAGCAGCACATCACTGCCGAGAAGGGCGGACGCGCGTGGGAGTCCTGCATGACTCTGAACGACAGTTGGGGATACCAGCGCGCTGACGATAACTGGAAGAGCGCTAAGACCGTAGCCCGCAACCTGATTCAATGCGCGCGCGACGGCGGCAATTATCTCTTGAACATTGGTCCCCGCGGCGATGGTTCGATTCCGGAAGAATCGGCGCGCGTTCTTGAAGAGGTGGGACGATGGATGAGCAAAAACGGCGACACGATTTATAAGTCCGACCTCTGCCAGCCGCGTCGCTCCAATTACGCCAGCTTTACCCGAATCGGGAATACGTTGTTCATGCACGTTCACTTCTGGCCTGGCGGCGATGTGGAAATGGGCGGATTGATGACGAAAGCCAGGTCAGCGCGGCTTTATGCCATGAATCAGAAGCTCGACTTTAAGCAGGATCCGTATCAGCTCAAGATTTACAACCTGCCGCAGCAAGCGCCGGATCAGCCGGTGACAACCATCGCCATTGAATGCGAAGCCGAGCCTACGCAAGACAACATCTTCGTTCGCAAGGAGAAGCCGAGAGACGGGGTCTAAAGCGTGAAGCCGGCCGCCGTCGCCCAGATTTTGCGTTGCAAGGTGCGTGAGGGTGACTTGTCATTTTGTGATTGAAGAACAAACACCCGATGCCCGCGGACACCCGGCTGAGACGGCCGGCTCCACGTTCTCCTGCTCTCTATGGCTGCTCTTCCCGATCGCCCATCTTCATCAGAACCACTTCTCCTCTGCGATTGACGAAAACATCTGCCGACAGTGGAGTGCGACGCGGATTCTGCTGGCCGAAGTTGGTGGCCGAGTAGTCGAAGCGGAGATCGCGGAAGTGCACGTCGTAGTCCTGGCCGGGCCCCGAGGGTGGCTCGGTATCGAGCAATGGGAAGCGTGACCAGTCCAGATAAGCGCGTCCCAGAGGCGATTTTCTTGCTGCCAGCGTGATTGCAGTCTCGGCGGGCTTGTAGAAGATCTTTGCGCGATCCTGGAGATCGAGATTGGATACGCGCAAGTCGATTGGAATCTTCGCGTAGAAGCTTTGCGTTTCGACGACTCCTTCCCACACAAACGGGTTGATGGGATAAGGCATAGCGGCAGCCTTGGCAACAACCTCACCCCGATAATCGGCAGAGGTGAGCAGAGTGACGGCTTCGCGGTGCTGGTAGTCGCGAACCCACCACAAAGCGACAACTCCAATCAGCGCGCAAACTGCGCACCATCGACCACGAAACTTTTCTTTGTGCGCTCCTATCTCGCCTCCGACGAGACTGAAGATTGAAGGCAGCACCAAGCCAAGGAAGAGCGCCAGCAAGATGATCGGCTCGACTATGAAAACAATGTCCCACGAGTACCAGCGCCAGTCGAACGGCATGAACGGGCGCACGCCGTAGTTGTTGGTGAAGTCAAGAAGTATGTGGCTAAGCGTCGCGACAATCCCCAAAAAAAACAGCAGTCCCCAACGAGGCGCGATAGACGGCGCTTTGCCGCGGTGCTTCTGCCAGCGATGAATGCCGTAGACCATGGCGAGGACAATGGCAGAATCAAGCGGCGCGCCGATGAAGCTGTGCGTGAGTCCGCGATGATGAGCAAGTTCCTCGACCGGACCTTTGATGCCCCAGAGAATATCCACATCGGGAAATTCGGCAGCCAGCGTCAGCATGAGCGTGGCGTAACCCGTGGTGCGATTGAAGCCTGCGCGCCCGATGCATGCGCCGGTAAGGAAGTGTGTGACAGGTTCCATGCGGCGTCGTGCTGCGGTTTCTCTCCCATAAGCGCAGGCTTGCTTTGCCTGGCGAAATGAAAGTTTGAGTGTAACGGACGCGTGTGCGGAACGAAAACCGCGGCTACTCGTGATAAACGGTCACGACCGCAATGGCAATCGCCACGACCACAACAGCGATCATCGGGATCGCGATCGCCATGGGATCGAGGTGAGCGTGAAGCGGTCGGTTCCAGATCAGATGCCGCTCACTGCGCAGGATCAAAGTTGGATCGCTCGGGTGTTCGATCTGCCAGGGCGGAAATAGAAGGAAGAAGGCTGCACCGAACACCGTTAGAACAACGGTCGAGAGCAATGGCCAGGTGCGACGCCTCATTCAGAGAGTATGGCGGCTCGTTGAGAATCGCTCGATACGACTTTGGTGGGAAGCCTCCACCGCTTGACGAGAAGGCGTACACTGTTCGGTTTCAAATCATCACCATTGAGGTAGGGATGAAATTTCGCCTGCTCCTTTTGATTACATGCCTGTGCGCTGGAGCTCATCTCACGGCGCAAACCAACAACAACTCGAAAAGCTCATCGGAGGAGATCCCGGAGATTCACGGCTTCGATATGTCGGCGATGGATCGCAGCGTGAATCCCTGTGACGACTTTTATCAGTTTGTTTGTGGAAACTGGATTAAGAACAACGCGATTCCTCCCGACCAGGGGCGCTGGGGACGCTTTAATCAGCTCGCCGAGCGCAATCGTCTCATCGCAAAGCAGATTCTCGAGAAAGCCTCTGCCGATGACCCAAAACGGGACGCTGTCCACCAGAAGATCGGCGACTACTACGCCTCATGCATGGACGAGAAGGCGGTCAACGATAAGGGCATTAAAGCTCTGCAGCCTGAGATTGATCGCATTGATTCCATGAGCGACAAAGACAGTGCGCTTGCCGAGCTCGCTCATCTGCATGAGCTCGGAGTTCGTGGTGCAGCCTTCTTCTTTACCTCGAGTCCGGACATGCACAACGCGAATAGCGTGATTGCGTACGCAGATCAAGGTGGGCTCGGTCTTCCAGATCGGGACGATTACCTGAAAGATGATGCAAACTCGAAAGAGAAACGCGAACGATATGAAAAGCATGTCGCGAACATGTTCAAGCTTGCGGGCGACGGCGATCCGGAAGGCGAAGCGCGTCAGGTGATGGACATCGAGACCAAGCTGGCGCAGGCCTCCATGGATCGCATCGAGCGCCGTAAGCCGGAGAATCGCGATCACAAGATGACGGTCGCCCAATTCGCGACACTTGCTCCTGATATCGGCTTCGAGCAGTTCGTGAAAGGAACAACCGCGCCGGCATTCGAGTCGCTCAATGTGGGCAATCCGGAATTCTTCAAGCAGCTCAACGAACTTGCGAATACAGTTCCAATAGAGGAATGGAGAGCCTACTTCAAGTGGCATTTGCTGCACGAGTTTGCCGGCGTTCTTTCCGATCCATTCGTCGAAGAGAACTTTGACTTTTACGGCAAATATCTCGGTGGAGCAAGAGAACTCGAAGCTCGTTGGAAGCGATGCGAGCGGCTTACGGACCAGCAACTCGGCGAGGCGCTGGGCCAGCCCTATGTCGCGGAAGAGTTCACTCCCGCCGACAAAGCCCGCATGTTGAAGATGGTCGATGAAATCGAGGCTGCCTTGAAGCAGGACATCGAGAGCCTCGACTGGATGACTCCGGAAACCAAGAAGGCGGCATTGGTCAAGCTGGCCGATGTCCGCAACAAGATCGGCTATCCGAGCAAATGGCGCGATTACTCTAAGCTCGACATCGTTCGCGGGGATTTCCTCGGCAACGTCGAACGCGCGAACACCTTCGAAGTCAATCGCCAGCTTGCGAAAATCGGGAAGCCGCTCGACCGGACCGAGTTCGGCATGACTCCGCCTACCGTCAACGCGTATTACAGTCCGCCGTTCAACGACATCAACTTCCCTGCCGGAATCCTGCAGCCTCCGTTCTTTGACAAAACCGCAGACGAAGCCGTGAACCTGGGCGGTATCGGCGCCGTGATCGGTCACGAGCTCACCCATGGCTTCGACGACCAGGGACGCAAGTACGACGGCCAAGGCAACCTGCGCGACTGGTGGACTCCCGTGGATGCGCGAGCGTTCGAAGAGCGCGTCTCATGCATCGCCGACGAGTACTCGTCGTTCGAGCCGCTGCCCGATCTGCATATTCGCGGCAGGCTCACGCTGGGCGAAAACACCGCCGACAACGGTGGCGTGCGCGTAGCCATGCGCGCGCTGCACAACATGGAGGCGGAACAGGCCAAATCGGGAAAGGGCGGCGCTCAGCGGGTAAATACCAAGGCGATTAATGGTTTCACGCCGGAGCAACGCCTGTTCATCGGTTACGGCCAGATCTGGTGCGAAAACCAGACCGATGCCGCACTCCGCCAGCAAGTCCAAACCAATCCGCACTCGCCGGGACGTTTTCGCGTAATCGGCGTGGTGCAGAATAGCGACGACTTTTCCAAAGCCTTCAGTTGCAAACCAGGTCAGAAGATGGTGAGCGAGAAAGCATGTCGCGTTTGGTGAGTCAGTAAGTCCCAATCAACATGCCCGGCATTGCGCCGGGCATTGTTGTTTTCAACGCTTTCTTCTGCCGCCATTGCTGGTATGCGATACTTTTGCGCACAAATGAACTTTAAATCACGCAGCATTGTGGTACTTCTGGTCGCTTTTCTATGCAGCGCGTTTTGCTTCGGCAAGGAGGTCCGCACTTCGAAATACCTTCTTTATGTCGGGACCTACACCGACAAAGGTGCAAAGGGCATTTACGTCTATCGCTACGATGCTGGGTCTGGACAGCTCAGCGATTCTCAAGTTGCGGCCGAAACGGTGAATTCGTCGTTTGTCACCATCGATGACAAAAAGCGATTGCTGTATGCCGTCAATGAACTCCAGAAGTACCAGAATGAATCGAGCGGCGGCGTGAGCGCATTTTCCGTCGGGCCTCGCGGACAGCTGCATTTGTTGAACGAGGTCGCTTCGGGCGGCGCTGATCCGTGTTACGTCTCGATCGACAAATCGGGCAAGTACGTGCTGGTCGCGAACTACACAGGAGGCAGCATTTCAGTGTTTCCAATCCGGCAGGACGGAAGCCTCGGAGCACCGACTGCTTTTATTCAGCATAAAGGTTCTGGTCCGAATCGGGAGCGCCAGGAAGCAGCGCACGCACACTGGATTGAAACCTCGCCAGACAATCGCTTCGCCATTGCTTCCGATTTGGGAATAGACGAACTGCTTGTTTATCGCTTCGACGCGTCCACAGGCAAGCTCGCCCCCAATGATCCGCCGTTTGCGAAAGCGGAACCAGGGGCTGGCCCTCGACACCTGGCGTTTGCGCCAAGCGGCAAATTTGCCTATGTGATCAACGAACTGCAGTCCACAGTTTCAGTGTTCTCCTACGACGCTGCGAACGGCGTATTGCATCCACTGCAGACAATTTCCGCGCTGCCGAAAAAATTTTCCGGCGAGAATACCGCGGCGGAAATTGCGATCCATCCAAACGGGCGTTTTCTATTTGCCTCGAATCGCGGCCATGACAGCATTGCAGTTTTTTCGATCGACAAGGCAAAAGGCACGCTGCGGCTGATCGACAACTTCTCAGTGAAGGGCAGAACGCCGCGCAGCTTCGTTATCGATCCGACTGGCTCGCGTCTGCTCGTAGCCAACCAGGACACGGGAAACATTGTCGTCTTTCGCATCAATCGCAGCACAGGCCGACTCACCGCAACGGGACAGGAAGTGAAAGTGCCCGCGCCGGTGTGTCTGAAGTTCATGAAAGAACTCAATCAGAACCGTCGCCGGTAGGCGATGGGCGGCACCGGGCGACGAAGCCCAGTGCCGGGTGAGCGAGAATGCAAACATTGCGGTGTGCGGGTGGAGCAAGGCGGGAGCGCAGCCGCAACATCAGCGGCTGCCCCATCGGCTACCGCCGACGGTTCTGACTTAAATTTCGAAGCGCTACCTGTGCAGCGTTGTAACCACACATGCCGTGCACTCCGCCCATCGGCGGCGTTGAGGCCGAGCAAATGTAGATGTCCTTTGCCGGAGTCGTGTAGTAGCGCCAAGTTGGACGAAGGATGAGCTGCCGCCAGTCGGCCAGACCTCCGTTGATGTCGCCGCCGACAAGATTCGCATTCATGCCCTGGAGATCGGCGGGTTTGAAAATGCGGCGTGCCAATACGCAATCGCGAAAGCCGGGAGCGAAGCGCTCGATCTGAGCTTCGAGGCGCGGAAGCATGTCGAAGGTTGAGCCGTTCGGAACGTGGCAATAAGCCCACGCGATCTGCTTGCCTTGTGGCGCGCGGGTGGAATCAAAGAGGGTTGGTTGAGCCAATAAGACGAATGGACGCTCCGAGTGACGTCCATGTCGCGTCTCGTACTCCGATTCTGCAACTTGCTCCATGGTGCCACCGAGATGAACTGTTATCGCTCGCGCGCACTCCTTTGCCTTCCAGGGGATCGGAGCGGATAAGGCGTAATCGACTTTGAAGGCTGCTGGTCCGTATCGGTAGCTCTGCAAAAGACGCTTATACGCCGGAGTGAAGCGCTGGCCGGCGATTTGAAGGAGCTGTCGCGGGGTTACGTCGCAAAGGGCAACAGTAAAGCCGCCGAGCGAATTCACGTCTGTAACCGGGTGCGAAGTTGTGACGACTCCGCCGAGCTTCTGCAGATACCCGATTAGAGCCTTCGTAATCGATTGCGACCCTCCTCGCGGAATGGGCCAACCGACTGCGTGCGCCGTGACTCCGAAGATCAATCCGACAGCAGCAGTCATTGGCTCGTCAAGCGCGAGGAAAGAGTGCGCCGCCAATCCGGCGAACAGTGCTTTTGTCCGTTCGCTTCGGAAACATCGGTTCGCCAGAAATTGCGCCGAGGGCAAACCATGAAGCCCAAACTTCGCCAGTCGCAACGGATGCCGCGGAATGCGCAGCAGAGGGCTGAGGAGATCGGGAGCGACGTCTGTCCAACACCCTGCAAGAGGACCGACGAGATCGTCCCAAGCTCGACCGTCTTCGCCGAACTCACGTACGGCGTCGGAGAGATTGCGTTCCAGCAACACGGCGGTGCCGTCATCCAGCGGATGAGCGACAACCGACGGCGAGTGAATCCACTCGAGCCCGTGTTCCGGAAGTGGGAGTGAAGAGAAGAACGGCGAACCTACGGCCATGGGATGGACGGCCGAACCGAAGTCGTGATGGAAGCCGGGCAGCGTGAGCTCCATCGTGCGCGCGCCGCCTCCGGGCTGTGCCTCAGCTTCGAAGACTTCAACCTGCATTCCGGCTTGCGCCAGTACGATTCCTGCAGCCAAGCCGTTCGGCCCCGCTCCAACGACCACTGCGCGCGAGTTTGGCGCAGCCAGGGTGGCTGGATTTGAGGAGTCGCCTACACCCATCGGCAGGTTACGACGCGGGTTTCGGTGTAAAACTTCACGCCATCTTTGCCGAGCGCGTGCAGATCTCCGAAGAATGATCCTTTCCAGCCGGTGAACGGGAAGATGGCTACCGGCGCCGGAACGCCGACATTAATGCCGACCATGCCTGTCTGCACTTTCGCGCTGAACTCGCGAGCCGCTTGTCCCGACTTGGTAAAGATGGAAGACGCGTTGCCGTACTCCGAGCCGTTCACGATGTCGATCGCTTCCTGGAGATTCTTGGCACGCACAACGGAGAGCACTGGGCCAAAGATCTCCTCACGCGCAATCCTCATAGATGAATTTACGTGATCGAAGATCGTTGGACCGACGAAGTAGCCGTCGGAGTCGCTGCAGGAATCTCTTCGGCCATCGCGCGCCAGCTTCGCACCTTCTTTCTCGCCCAACTCGATGTAGCTGAGGATGCGCTTTTTGGCCTCGCTATTGATGATCGGGCCCATGGTGGTGTCCCGTTCGGAACCATCGCCAACTTTCATGTCATCCGAGGCTTTTTTCAGAGCAGCAAGCAGAGGATCTGCAGCCTCGCCGACCGCGACTACTACGCTGGTCGCGACGCAGCGTTCGCCGGCGCATCCGAAGGAGGAAGACATGATCGTGTTTACCGAGTGCTTCATATCGGCATCCGGCATGACAACCGAATGGTTCTTCGCCCCACCAAGCGCCTGCACGCGTTTTCCATTCGCAGCGGCGGTGGTGTAGATGTACTTCGCCACCGGGCTCGAACCCACAAACGAAACGGCCTTCACGCGCGGATCCGTCAGGAGCTGATCGACCACATCCTTGGTTCCGTGCACAAGGTTCATCACTCCGGCAGGCAAGCCCGCTTCATGTACAAGTTCCAGCAGGCGTACGGCCGAGCGGGGCACACGCTCCGACGGCTTAAGAACGAATGTGTTTCCACACGCGATCGCGACTGGGAACATCCAAAGTGGAACCATCAGCGGGAAATTAAATGGCGTGATTCCCACGCAAACGCCTAGCGGATGCCGCGTGGACCAGCCGTCTACATCGGCGCCAACATGCTCCACGGTCTCTCCCATCATGAGGCTCGAAACGCCACACGCGAACTCGACGCATTCCAATCCACGTTGAAACGAGCCGCGCGCTTCATCGCGAACCTTGCCGTTTTCTTCAGTAACCAGCGCGATCAGCTCGTCGGCGTGCTTTTCCATGAGCTGATGGAAGTGGAAGAGCACGCGGCAGCGGTTGAGGACGGGCATTGCGCTCCAGGCAGGAAATGCCGCCTGCGCCGAAGCAATGGCTGCCGAAACCTCCTCATGCGTGCACAGCGGAATTTCCGCAGCCGGCTCTCCGGTTGCAGGATTGTGTTGAATGAAAACCTCGCCGCGCGAGATCTGCGGCTTGCCGTTCACGTAGATAGGACAGGACTTGAGCTGGCTGGCAATGGCACTGCTCGACATGTTTGGCCCCTTGACGAACCTAGGAATGTTAGGCCGAAGAGAAGGAGGAATCAACCCGCTGGGAACTGAACGGCCATCGACGCGTCTTGGCCCATTTTGGCACGAGTATAAGTGAGAGTTGAAGCAAACTCCAGAGTAGCTGAACTGCCTCTTACCTGCAGCAAAGGGGTCTACGCGCCATGCTCCTCATCCTCTCCGCTTGTGTATTCGCGCTGGCATTAGCAGTCTTCGTGTACTTGTTCGATCGCTACATGGGTGCCAGCGATACCGGTGAGATAGCCGACTCCATGTCCCAGATTCGCGATCAGACCGGTAGGAAAGATCCGGCAAAGCGCTCGCGGGCTGCGACGGGCAATTAACTGGAGCATTTTTTCTGGAACCTGTGAACCGATGATTCAAGCAGAAAACGCTGCTTCCGTGACATTGTCATTCCTCGCGCCGCCGCGAAAGAGTACCGGTTTCCTTGGGTTTGCTTTGCGGAGCGGGGAACCTGCTGTTTTGGTAACGTGAAGAACAGCAGATCCCCGAAATCTACTTAGCCTCGGCTTTTTGCGCTTTCACCATTTCAGTGCCTAACGAATCGGCAGCGTCAGCGTCGCCGAGCCGCGCCAGTGCGCGATTGATATCAGCCTCTTTGTCGACAACATTGCGCAAGCGGTTCTTGAGATATGTCCACAACGTCGGAATGTTGGTGTCATACCAGCAGGATTCGTACATGTGCGCCGACAATCCACAGATGATGCGAAAGCCGGTGTGTACAAGGTGCGGAGACACCAGCATCGCTGCCGCCAGCCGGTGATTGCCTTCAAGAATCGTCAGTGGCTGTTCTTCGTCGACACCGATTAGCAACACGGCAGAATTCACGGAATCGCGCTGCAGACGATAGCGCAGCAGTTGAATCTTGGAAAACGCTGGATCGGTCCTGGCGATTGCCGAGTCGCGAATGCGTTTCACGATCTCGCTCAGCAGGAAGCTGCCATCGGAGATTTTGCGCCAGTGTGCGCGCGGAAACACGCGAATCCGTCTTAGATCTTCAGCATCGATCACGGCTTCGTGCCAGACGGTGTCGCGCGGCACTTCGCGCCACATGTGTCCGCGACGGCGATAGAGCAGCGCACGGCGAACCGCGTTTTGCGCTTCGTCGGTCAGATCAGGATCGAGCACGATCGCTTCATACTGATCGCGATCGCGATCGTACTCTTTTTGATAAAACTCGTTCTTCAAAAACTCGGCGATAACTTCTGCCTCAGTTATGCGGCGCTTGAGAATCATGCGACCTCCTTCCATCGCAAACTTCTGATGGAACGCAAAAATGGGAGTGAAACTACGAGCAGCATCAGCACCATGAGTACGATCTGCACGACAATTACCTGTCGCAAACTGGAGTGGAGCATGTAAATCAGCAAGACCAGCGCTCCGCTGAATATCAGTTGTACCCAGCCTGTATTCGCGATCTTGCGGGACATTTCGTAGGTCATGAGCACGACAGCCAGGGCATAAAGCCCGGTAGCTACCGCGTAGAGGCTCAGCAAAGGCTCGGCCGAGCGGAAGCCTTCGCCCAGCACAAGATGAATGATGAATCCTGGGAAGAGCGCCAGGATAACGACGAACGCAATCGACATCAGCAACACAATCATCAGCGGCAACAGCAGAACGTGAACCTTGTTGTCTTCCTCTTTTGACGCGGCGCTGATAGGGAACATGGCGCTCACAATCGACCAGGCAGCGAAGTAAAGGACGCGTCCAACCAGCGCCACCGCCGCGTACAAACCGGCAAGTTCTGAAGCAAAAAAGTGCTTTACCAGAATGATGTCGATGTTGTTGATCACTACCTGCCCGACAAAGAAGACGATCGCCTGCATCCCCTCTCGGAAAGATGCAGGAACGAGGGTTTTGCTGCCTGCGTCATCTTCTGCCTTGGGACTCGGAATGAGCACGGCGGCGAGAATGGACGCTGAGATCGCGCCGACGGCGCCCATCACTCCATAGCCAAGCTCCACCAGCAGAATGGCGCAGGCCAATTTGGAAGCGGCTTCAAGGATGTAGTTGCGCGACAATGCGCCGAATGCGCAGAGTCCCTGCATATTGCCGCGCTTCACACCTAGAGGCGTGTAGAACGCCATTCCCAGGGCGAAAACTGCGAGCACCCACGAGTTCGGCATCTGTAGATAAGTGGCGACCGGCCTCTGTGCGAGCGTCAGTCCAACGGCGATGGCAATGCCAACAATCCACGCACGCTTTCGCAGGCCGCGAAAAACGGCGAGCTTTCCAAATGTGCTCTCGTTCCGCGCAACAAATTTTGCGCAGACCATCTGGAACGAGAGGCTCACGGCAGAGGCGAGCATCAGCAGCGTAACCACTGCAGCCACTTGTGCAAACAGCGACGGGCCAAGCAGGCGTGCCATGGAAACGTTAAACCCGAAGTTGATGCCTGCCACCAGCACCGAGCCGACCAGCATCACGATACTGCCGCTCAGTACGCGCGATGCGGCTCCGCGCTCGCGCCAGTCATTCAGGCGCAATCGCCAACCAGTGCGAAGCGGAAGTGAAATTGTTTCGGAGCCAGAATTCATCTGCTGCTTACGTGCTGCTGCTTTGGATGTAGAAAACGGTAAACAAGGTTTCTGCAATGCTCGTCGGAACCTGGGCGGGAGTCGGTTCCCATCGCGTTAACGAGTCAGTACCGTTCGCGGTAGCGAATGGGTCTGGCTTCTACCACCCATCCGCTACCGTGGACGGTACCGACAAGAACTTGTTACGCAGCCAACCTCTCCGTTGTCGTCGGTTGTTGGAACACAGGGATTGGACGCATCGCATTGGGCAGGAAACCGGAGAAGCTGCGCGCGGCTTCAGTCGACGTCTCGTAAATTTCGAAGAGTCGGTCGGTGCGCGTGAGCTCCAACACCATTGCAGCCTGCGGCGAGAGCGACGCCAGCTTCAGATCGCCGTCGCGCTTCATGACCTCAGAGACGCAATGCAACAGCATTTCCACCCCGGCAGCGTCGAGCTGTCTGACGGTGGAAAGATCAAAGACAAGTTGCGGTCGGTCGGCGTTCAGGAACGGCTGGACATCTGCAAGAAACTTGCGAGCTTCGCGCTGGTTTACTTTCTCGGGCATGCGTTTCACGACTACGGGCCTGCTGAGTTCCATCTATTCCCTCACTCTGGCAATCACACTTGAAGTCAACGCCGGGTGCTCCTGCACCGCCGGGCGAGTTACTGAAGCGGCATCAAATCCGGACGGGCACTCGACTTCTGCGGGTGCTGGTTTCGGCTTCGAACCGGCAACGAGGCTGCGAATGAATTGTCGCGGTACGAATGTTGCAAGATTGGCGGCGTCCTGCAGCGTACGCAGCGCGGAAGTGGACGGTACGGCCGAAACTAGGCTCTGGTCTTCCACCTCAAGCTCGGCTCCGTACTTCACGCTCACGATGCGCTTGTTTCCCACAATGGAATGCGTCAAATCCAGGCCAGCGCCTAAATAGGAGAGCGGAAGTAACGTGCTCGCTTCTACCACGCTGCCGCAGTCCACGATGCTGTGATGCTCAAGAGAGGTGCCGCGCGTAATCAAGGCGCCTTTGCGCACCTTGCTGTACGCTCCGACGTAGCACGGGGCCACAAGGCGCACAGTGCGATGCACTCTCGCGCCCGTACCGATCCAAATGCCTGGCCGAACCTGCTCGCCGGCCGGCTGAACCGAGGTTTTCAACAAGAAACTATCGAGAACGAGCCGGCGAAAGTCTGAGGCAGTCTCCAGTGGGTTGACGTATCCGTGCGTCATGAATGGTTTTGCCGCTACCCGCATTTTCGCAAGCTTGTTTCGCAGGAGGAATGCGGCGTCGTTGCGGCGGGAAGAGGAGAGCACGAAGAAATCGAGAGCACCATCTTCCTTCGCTACCTGGGTGACGTGACTGCGCTGATCAAGATGGAACTGGATGAGCGGATCGATTTCGACTTCGGCGTAAGGTCCCAGCCGGACCAGTAAAACCAAGTCTGCTCCCGAGTGCACGAACTCATCGAACTGCTCTTCCGCTTCGCGCCAGGCCTGCTGAGCTGGAACGTCCTTCCACTTCACGTCGGAACGGCGCGCGTCCTCGATCAGCGGCGAGGAACACTCGCCGGTATTGAGCACCGCGATGGAATCTACTCCGGCTTTTTTCAATCGGTCGGCGAAGCGATGCAGCAGGGGCTTTCCAAGAACGGGAAGCAACGAAAAGGGCACGCCCGAGAAGCTCTCAGTATCAAGCGATGAGGCTGCGCCCTCGCCTGGATCCGGATTCCCGATGAGGAGAATTGCTCTTACATCCATTGCACCCTCCGGAGCTCGGCGCTGCGAGCGATATTCGAAGGTGCAATTCGATTCCCGGATCGGTTCGAATTACGGCAGTCGTGATCACGCGACGACAGATACAAAAGCGCTAACACGCAAGCTTTACTCATCGGGCCCCTCTGGCTCGTTAAAATAACGTCAGACGAATGACTGGAACGATTTCTGTCTGTCCGCTGCCAGCTAAGTTAAAGAAATCTTGTTGTTGCACGCCGACCGAGAACCGAATCGGATACTCGACCGGAAACTCACCTAGCCCGTCACGTTGATTCTGGCGTAAGGGCTTTAGGTAAGAGATGTAAATTCCACTCTGCACGTTGTCATAAGCGTGCAGCAAAGGATCTTTGCCGCGGCCGGATTGCCAGGCAAAGTTGCCGTCCACGGTCCACTTCTCCGTAGGACGATACTCAAACGTTGCGGCCGGCATAAATGCTTCTGCGCGCGCATATTGCGGCGCTTCAACTCTCCATGAACGGATCATTTGCACCATGGGTGTAAGCGTCAGCTTCTGCCCAAATTGGCGTTGGAATCCGATGTAAGAAGATGTCGAGAAGAACTCGCTGATGATGGGATTGAACTGCAGGTCGCGAATGGTATAGCCAGTAACCAGCGCGTTCTTACCCCACGGACGGCCAATGGTGAAGTCGAGACGCGCGCCCTTTTCTCCCGAGCTGAGATGCTGAAGCGTGAAGGGACCAGATTCGTGATATGCCATACCGCGAATGGTGAGCGCATTGAACAGCGGACTCGAAGCTACGTACGCGAACTGCCGGAACAGATTCTGGTTGACGTCAAATTTCGTCCGCTCATTGCTGTCGCGACGCACCGTGAACTGCAGCCCAGTGTTGAACTCGAACTTGGCTGAGCCAAGCCGTAGGACAGGATTGATGCCGCCGTTCAGGTTGTAGTTGTTAGTGTCAGTAGAGACGATTCGCGACGCGAACGGGAGAGAGTAGTTGCCGGCGTAGTGATCGAGCTGGAAAAAGCCGCTTACAACCGGAATTCCCGACCCGGGATGATATCGGTAACCCTGCGTGAACTGCGTCTCAACCAGGCGGCGCGCCGTCGGGAGCTGACTGGAGTTGCCGCTCAACCCCGCTAACCGCGCGTCCGTCGTGTAGATCGTAGCGTCATCGAAGACAGGGGCAATCGAAAAGTCGGACAGCACATTTACGCTGCTGGTGATCGGCATTCCGGCTTCGCCGGCGGCCTCATGCAAACTGCGCTGGACTTCATTGTTGTCGTTTTCCGGAGCCAGAGCGTTGGCGCGAGCAAAAGCACTTACCGCGTTCGGCATATCGTGACGCATGCGATAAATCGACCCCTCGGCCAGCATGTAGTCGAAGTCATCAAGATATTGGTCGCGGTTCCCGAGACTGGCCAGATACTGCTCGGCACGACGATCGTCTCCTTGAGCCAAGGCGACATTGGCCATGCCGATTGCGACTTGCTCATCAGCGGCGCCAGCTTCCTTCGCGCGCTCGTAGAGCTTCTGCGCGAGATCGAAATCGTTCATCGACAGGAAGATGTTTCCTGCCGCGACAAGGTCATCGGCGGTAGCCGGCATGGACTCGCCGATACGTGCTTCCGTGAATCCGAGCGAGACCTGCTGGCGAGCATCGTCGTATTTGTGCTGATTCACAAACAGACGCGCGAACGCCAGTCGCGTTTCCACGCGATTGGTGTCCGGAGCATCGAGAGCTCGGGCAAAGCGCTGCTGCGCAGCTTCTTTCTCTCCGAGCAGAAGAAGCGCATCGCCGGTCGCGAGCAGCACCGCGCCTTGATCGGGAGCCTGATTTTCGGCAAGTTTCACATCTTCGAGCGTCGCCGAGCGCATCTTGAGTTCAGCTTCCGCATGCGCACGCTGGGCATACAGGAACGGATCGTCGGATTGCTCACGAATCGCGATCGTTAGCTGATCGATTGCCGGTTTGTATTTGTGTTCGTAGTACAACGTGTCAGCCAGCGCGGTGTGCAGCGAGACGTCGCTGGGCGACATCGTGATCGCAGCCCGATATTCGGTCTCAGCCTTTTGCAATTGACGAAGCTGCCGGTACGCCGTTGCTTTGACTTCATGCGTCGCGGCTGAGACACCAAGGATTTTTTCTGCCTGCGCGACCTGATCCAGTGCTGCATGAGAGCGATGTAGCTCAAGGTTCGAGAACGCCGCTCCTAGACGCGCGCTGCCGTTGTTCGGCTGCAGCTTGAGAGCCTGATTGAAATCAGCGATGGCGGCATCGGCATCCTGAAGATCGTTTTCTACGTAGCCGCGGTTGACGAAAGCTTCAACCATTTTGGGATCACGCTTCAGAGCGCGTCCGTAGTCGTCCACGGCTTTGTCAAGCAATCCTTGTTGCTTGTGCACGTGTCCTTGCAGAAGCGGGAAATTCGGTTCCTGAGGCAGCATGACTTCGTAGCGAGAAGCTAGTGCCAGCGTGTCATCGTAGCGGCCAAGGTTGTAAAGCGCGTACGCGAGGTACACAGCACCATCGAGGTCCTTCGGGCGCTGCACCAAGACTTTGTAGCCGAATTGCGCAGATTCGCGATATTTGCCTTCGAAGAACAGGGATCGCTCCCACTCACGCTGTACGCGAGGGTCGTCCATCATTGCGGGAGTGGAGCGGTGTACCCACGTCTGCGCCAATTGAAACTTGTGGTTTTGAATCGCGGCATTCGCGCCGCCGGCGACCAGCGCAGCATTCTGCGGAGCGAGTTTGTATCCCTGCTCGTACGCGACCTCCGCCTGGTCCAGCTTGTCGATGGCGGTATACATGTCGCCGAGCGCGAGATACGGAACATAATCGTCCGGGTACAGTTTCGCCATCTCATGGAAGTACTGTTCCGCTTCGGGAATTTTTCCCATGTCGCGCATCAGATATCCCAAACTTTCAAGCGCGAAGCGATTCGCCGGATCGTGCTTCAGCACCGCCAGATAGATTTGCTGTGCATCGCTCTTCTTCTGTTGAATCCAGAGAAGGTTGGCATATTGGAGCTCGATATTGGAGTTGTTCGGATCGAGCTGCATGGCATCCTGCAGGTCTTTTGCCGCCGCAGCGTAGTTCTGACTGCCCATCGCTATGGAGGCCCGTACGCGCAGGAACTCAGCTTTCTGCGGACCTTCCACCTGAATCTTGTTGATAGCCTGCTCGGCGAGAGCGATCTGCTGTTGAGCAGCCGCGTTGTTTCCTAATCCTTTGTAGGTTTCGGATAGATTTAAGCGCAGTTCGATGGGAAATATCGGTCCCTCAGGAACGTCTTCCGGCATGCGCGCCAACGCAGCCTCATACTCTTGCGCGGCAACAGCGTCTTTATTCTGCGTTTTCGCCAGCGAAGCGCGAACGGCGTGCAAGCGGTAGTAATCCGGATCAATGGTCGCGGCCTGAGTGATGAACTGCTGCGCCTTATCGAGATTGTTCAGGCGCATCCACGCCTGCGCGGCGCTTAACTGCGCGTTGATGTTTTTTGGATCGCTGGTGGCATATTTCGAGTAAGTGTCGGCTGCTTCCTGCTTCATTCCAGCGAGATCATAGGTGTAGCCGAGGTCGGCGAGCAGATCGGGCTTCTGCACCGGCGCGCTCTTCAACGTTGCGATTGCGCCCTGATAATCGTGCCCCTCGCGTTGGAAATTGGCGACTGCGCGGAAAATATCGATGTTATTGGGATCGCGACGGCGCGCCATGCCGAGCAATTGCTTGGCACGCCCGGTCTCATGCTGCTTCATGTAGCCGATGGCCATCAGCAGCTCAGCATGAGCCGACGGCTTGATCTGCTCGGCATGCTGCAGAATCTGCAGAGCCTGAGGAATGTCTCCGCTCTGCATGAAGAGCTCGCCCGCCATCATCTGGTCGTCAATGCGATTCGGATACTTCTGAATGACATCGAGCAGCATGCGCTTGGCATCATCGACCCGGCCTTGGCGGAAGTAGGTTTGCGCAAGTCCCGACATTCCGTCGGGAGAGTTCGGCGAAAGCTGAAGTCCGTGTTTGTACGCTCGTTCCGAATCCGAAAGATGTCCGGCAAGCCGGGCGGCATATCCCAAAGTGAACCAGGTGGATTTATCCCCAGGCGCCATTTCCACTGCGCGCTGGGCGTGTTGATAAGCAGCCGGAGCATTGTTGTGGCGCAGAGCGTCATCGGCAGCCCGCTGTTGACGCGTGGCTTCGATGCTCGACCCGAATTGAAGACTGTTCTCTTCAGGAGCAACGGAAGGCGCGGCGGGTTTTCCGGCCTTGTGCTGCGGCTGAGTCTTCTGCTGCGCGGGCTGGCTCTGGCCGCCGACTTCCCAGGTTTGCGCCAGACAAGACGAAGTGGCCAGCGCAACAACTACAAAAGCGGTTTTCCAGGCCAGTGCGAGGGGCGCGAAATCTTTTGTTTCTGAACTGCTCTTCATCATCTCTGCTGGGGTGAATTCTGGTTCAAGATCGCGTGCGGGTTGAACAGCAGAACTGCACGCGGAAACGACAGCCGCTTCAGCAGCAGCTCTGCCGACAAACAGCTTGGATGCAAGCAGAGTGTCTAAGAGTTAGCTAAAAAACAGCTATCGGCATTCGGCACTCGGCATTCGGCCAGGAGCGATTTTCGATGTCAAGAGAGACGGCGGAGCACACGTAGAAAACCGCGCCTGATTACTGCGAGAAGTTTCTT
>DATEKE010000030.1:0-3879 GCA_035277605.1 Terriglobales bacterium
GGCAACTCCGCCTTGCTGCTCGCCTCGACGGCTGCATCCAATGCCGCATCGGAAGGTACAACCGTTGAGCTGATATAGAGATCGACCGCTGTCCATTGTTCCTGGTTCATGCGATTGATTAAAACAGAACCGTCGCCGGTAGGCGATGGCCGCCGACTCAGGCCCACTGCGCATCATCTTTGGGCCGGGAAGTTCGAGGACTGGCTGTTTGCACCACAAAATTATTTTTCGAAGGCATCTGCTTGAACTTTGCACTGAAGTAAATTCCCAATTTGGTATGAACAAGCCTGCAATATTTCGCTTGACTTTCGCCCGATTTCGTCATAGCACAGGAATAGGGAGATCGGAATGGAAAGCGCCGCAAGGACCATGCCCGTGTTTCTCTTAGGCGGGATTGCTGTTTGCGGAGTACGGCTGCCGGACGCTTGCCAAACAAGGGATTTAAAACACTCGATGAGATCGGATGAGATCAGTAGTGGGATATCTCATCGCTCACGCCATGGGATATCTGACGAGATCAAATGGGATTTGATGGGATCGGATGAGATCACACAAGGTTTGGACCCGGCAGCCAACAGTCAAATGGCGGTCGTGGCGTTAACGCCGGGAGAGGCTGGCGTTAACGCCGTGGAAAATTCGGCGTTAACGCCACGGTTCGAAGGCGCCCAGAACGCCGTTCTCCTTGGTCGCAAGTCATTGCTAACACGCGAGATGTTAAGAATGTCGCGAACCTCATGGCGGAGCGGATAGCACTTTCGGGTGAAATTTTCGCTTTAGGCGCCGCCGCGGCTACTAGAGAGCAGATTCAACCGCGATCGGTGATCAGGCGTGCTTCCTTCGCAATAGAGCTGCAACCAGCGACAGGAGGAAGACGACGGCAATTACGATCTGCGAGCTTACGCAGTAGATACACCAGACGCCAAGCACTCGCCACTCGATCCAGGTGAGACGCAGAGTGAAGATCAGAGCAATCAGGGCAAGCAGAACGGTGATGCGTGGATAGCGACCAGTGAAGGCAATCAGCACCGCATAACCGACAATGCCGATCAGCGCCACGGGAAATTCACGCAGCGCGGCATAAGGGCTGGCATTGAAATGCACGACGGCATAAGGACTATGGTTCACGATTCCGCAATCCCAGCGGTCGTTGATGCTGCATGGTGAAGGTTTGGTGTTGTAGTGCTCGCCTAAAGCCATTCCCGAAATGAAAACTCCGGCGAGGCACAGGATCACGATCAGGATGGTGAGAATTCGTTGCAGACTCTATCCCTTTCTGGCTTTGCGTTTTGCTGACATGTTGTTTCGCGCCAGGCGTTCACGTTCTCTTTTGGGCAGCTTCTCAAACACTAGTTCATATGAGCGTCGCAGACAATCTCGCAGTTCCGAATGTGTCAATGCGTCACGCGATTCCAGTCCAACCCAGTGGTTGCGCGCAAGATACGGAGCAGGAATGATGTTGGGCCGTTCGGTCAATTCGGCAAATTCTTCGGGAGCCGACTTGAAGGAGATCCAGACCTCGCTCGGCTCGAGTGAGACGACAGCAAACATCTTGCCGCCGATCTTGAGGACAAGGTGGTTGCCCCATTGGATTGACTCCGTAGTATGCGGTAACGAAATGCAGAATTCGCGAACTGAATCGGTGGTCATGTGCGACAGAACCGCCGGCGGTAGCCGGTGGGGCAGCCGCGTCGTGTGCTGCTGCGCCTCAGATTGGAGACTATATCTATTATGGTCACGCCCGGAGCTGGCATTCGGCCAATTCCGGCCCACCGCGTAGCACCCCAGCAACCGCCACAACGGCGATTGCCGGGGACGCCTAGCGGCGGCGGTTCTGATGATACGTGCAGTGCAGGAGCACAAGTGTGCACGAAGACTGCGTTAAACTCGGAGTTCAGATGCGAGTCCTTGGGATCGATTGCGGAACGGAATATACAGGGTACGGGGTGGTCGATCAGCACCCCAACGGCAGGCTGGAATTTGTGACCGCCGGCGCGATTCATCTGCCGAAGCGCGAGTCGATGCCGAAGCGGCTGGCGACTGTCTTTACCGAACTTTCCCGGATCATTTATCAGACACTGCCGCGCATGGTGGCGATCGAAGAGGTCTTCTATTCGGTGAACGCGAAGTCGGCGCTGAAGTTGGGTCAGGTACGCGGCGTGGCCATGCTGGCTGCCTCGTCCGCCTCGCTCGAAGTAGCGGAGTACTCGCCGCTCTCGATCAAGTCTGCAGTCGTCGGCTATGGCAAAGCGGAGAAGCTTCAGGTTCAGCACATGGTGGCGCACCTCTTGAAACTTCCTGAGCCTCCGCACCCAAGCGATGCCGCCGATGCATTGGCGATCGCAATTTGTCATCTGCATACTCATGCGACGCTATCGCGCTACGAAGTGGCGGGACGATGAACAGTCGTCTGCGCCTGCTTGCGCTGGGAATCCTGTTTTGGGCATCGGCTTCGGCGCTGTACGCACAGCAAGATGCGGCCATCTCTTTCAAGCAACTCTGGAAGGAGGCGCAACCGGCAGAGTTCTCGATTGTCGTGCAACAGAACGGGCAGGTCGAGTACATCTCGATGGATAAAGATTTGACTCCACCGCAGGAGCGCAACGCTCCAGTTGAGAGCAATGCCGAGCAGAGTGCTCAAGCCGAAGACGCCGCTTCACAGGACGCCTTCCACAAGCAGTTCCAAGCCAGCGCCGGACTTTGGGATAAACTTGCCGGCCTCGCCAAGCAGGCCAATTACTTCGATGGCGAGTTCGACTTCACCAAACATGCCATCGCGCAAACCGGGAAGAAGACGCTCAGCTACTCGGATGCGGGTCGACACACGTCTACGACTTACAATTACTCTGAAGATCCATCGATTCAGGA
The DNA here is from genome assembly GCA_035277605.1 of Terriglobales bacterium. Classification (GTDB taxonomy): domain Bacteria; phylum Acidobacteriota; class Terriglobia; order Terriglobales; family Acidobacteriaceae; genus Gp1-AA112. The sequence goes on from DATEKE010000030.1 coordinate 2,866, forward strand.
ACTTACTGCTGTTTTTCAAGGTATTTCTTCGACTATCGAAGGAGGCCGGAAACTGGAGTTTGATCGTCGCTTCGACAAACTCTCGCTCGATCAGGACTTGAAGGGCCTGGAAGACATGTCGAATAACGGACGGCTCGAGGAAGTTCAGGCGATTGCGCCTTTGCTCCAGCGCTTGGCGGCAGATCGTACAGTGCTTCACATTGCGCAGCAACGGGCACAACGGATCCTGAAGAAGGCGAACCTGCCGGTTGCTCCGCAGTAACGGAACCGTCGGCGGTAGCCGATGGGGCAGCCGCGTCGTTTGCGGCTGCGACGCACGAGTTGGTGAGTGCTTCGAATCGCTCGGAGCTGGCCATCAGGGCCATCTCCGACCCAGCGGCTACCGCCGACGGTTCCGTTTGTGGAAGCAATAAAAGCGCAACTCCTGTGTTCTGCGCGTGGTCTAATATAAGTAAGAAGATACGGAGCCAGCTATGTCCAGTACGGCACTGCGCTCGTCCTACCTCAGGTCTGTTGTTCGACCCCTGGTTTTCATCTGCCTTGCGTTCCTGTTTGCGTTGCCACTTCTTGCCGATTCGCACGTGCGCATCGTGCGCCTCAGCTTAGTTGACGGTGATGTTCAGCTCGACAAAGCCGACGGACGCGGCTTCGGCACCGCGTACGTCAACATGCCGATCGTGCATCAATCGAAGCTCTGGGCCCGCGATGGACAGGCTGAGGTTGAACTCGAAGATGGAAGTTCGATCCGACTCACGCCCGACACGATCGTCGCCTTCAACGATCTGAGTCTCGACAACAACGGCGGACGTACCACCTCAGTCGAACTACAGCAGGGCACGGCGTACTTCGATATTCGCTTCCGCGATTCTGACCACTTCCAACTCGACTTCGCGCGCAACCACATCTCGCTGGATAAGGCCGCCCGCTTTCGCGTGAACGTCGATAAGCACGATTTTGAAGTTGCGGTTCTGAGCGGCGAGATCGAAGTAGAGAACGCCTCGAACGCCGAAGTAG
>DATEKE010000031.1:0-18361 GCA_035277605.1 Terriglobales bacterium
AATGGCCACCCTGGCCCACAGGCTCCCAATCGGAATTGCGGCTGGAGCTTGCGCTGGCTGCGGCGAAGGGCTTTGACGTGTGACGATGACGACAGCTTAGAGACAGGACTTGCAGGAATTTCTGAATCATTTCTCTTTGGACCTTTGCTGCAATGACGCTGCCTGTCCCGCTCGCGCAGGACAGGCCGTCAGTAAAACGGGGCCGATTAAGCGCGAGCCGCGACCGCCGAGGACTCGATGGAGACGGGCTCCTTGCTGTCCTTCTGCTGTCCGGGCTTGCGAATGTCGATGCCGCCCTTGAAGAAGGCGCCATCTTCGATGCTGATGCGCTGCGCCACAACGTCGCCGGTGAGCGAGCCTTCGTTGCGGATGTCAACGCGGTCGCTGGCGGTCAGGTTGCCGCGAACTTTGCCGAGCACAACCACTTCGCGAGCATTGATGTTCGCCGAAACCTGGCCGTTGCGGCCGATGGTCACGCGGTTACCAGGAAGCTGGATGGAGCCTTCGACCTTGCCGTCGATGTACAGCGACTCGGAGCCGGTGACTTCGCCCTTGATTACGAGGCTCTTGCCGATCGTCGCCTGCTCCTGGGTGTTCAGGACGGCGTTGCGGTTGGCGGGAGCGGGAGTTGGTTCAGAAGTTGGCATCGGGCGAGGGGTCTCCATGGCCGGGGTCGGGGCTGGCTTGCTCTGAGTCGGGTTAGGTGCCGGAGTGCTGTTCGGCTGGTTTGGCGCTTGGGGGTTGGCTGGCTTCCACATTGAGTTCTATATCTCCTTCAGTCTCGTTCTAGATCAAGTGTCGCTAGCTCCAACGCTGACTCCCGACTCGGGCCAAGAGCGAACCGGATGGTGCTGGCGTCTTGCGATTTTCTAGCAGAGAGTGTACCGCTGGATCTGGATTGTGCAAACAATCTGAGCACCTAAAGTGCCAGATGTTTTCAACTTAGTCCTAACTAGGTTCAACTCTGCTTCAAATGGGGATTTCCAGCACTTGAGCAGTGAATTTCAGCGCTCTAAGCGTGTGCAAAGTGATGTAAATCTTGCGCTCTAGTCCGGCAGTTCTTGCGTGGGATAAAAGCCTTAAGTGACGCTGATTCGGTGCGGGAGTGTGAAGCCAAACGTGGAGCCGGGTGCCCCCGGGTGCTTTGGTGGCATTTGGGGCAACAGCCGTTGTTGATAAATCCACGAAAAACCCGGGCGAAGGCGCCCCGTTTCACGTTGGGTTCTTGGCTACTTCAAGAGGTTCTTCAGTCCGTCTTCGTCAATGACGGAAACCTTCAGCTCCCGAGCCCTGTCCAGCTTCGAGCCCGGATCGCCGCCGGCAACCACGTAGTCCGTCTTCTTGCTGACTGAGCCAGAAACCTTCCCGCCGGCATCCTCAATCATTTTCTTGGCTTCATCTCGGCTCAGATTGGGCAACGTGCCGGTCAGAACGAAGGTCTTGCCGGCCAGCTTCGTGCCCCGCTGCTTCTTCTCCCCTTCGAAGCGCAAACCGGCCTTGCGCAAGCGTCCAACAAGCTCCCGATTACGCGGCTCGGAAAAGAACTCAGTGATAGCTTCAGCCACACGCGGACCGACCTCTGTGACCTGCTGTAGCTCGTCGAAGCTGGCATTCATGAACGCATCCATGCTGCCGAAGTGCTCTGCCAGAAGCTCCGCCGTCCGCTCTCCTACAAAACGAATTCCAAGGCCAAGAATCACGCGTTCCAAAGGAAGCTTTTTAGAGGCCTCGATCTCGCGCAGCAGGTTATCGGCCGACTTCTTGCCGATCCGCTCCAGCGAAAGCAGCTTGGCTTCATCAAGCGAGTAGATATCGGCGACATCCTTCACCAGTCCGCGATCGGCGAGCTGGTTCACCAGCGACTCGCCCATGCCTTCGATGTTCATCACTCCGCGCGAGGCAAAGTGCAGCAGGCTCTCACGCAGTTTCGCCGGACACTTGGCGTTCACGCAACGGTGATCCGCCTCGCCTTCGGCACGAACAACCTTGCCGCCACATTCAGGACAGTGTGTCGGGAATTCAAATGTGCGATGTCCGCGCGGGTGATCTTTGTCTTCGACGGCCTTTACTATTTTGGGAATTACATCGCCGCCGCGTTCGACCAGAACCCAATCCCCAATCTTTACGCCAAGACGATCGATCTCGTCCTGGTTGTGCAGCGTGGCGCGCTTCACAGTTGTCCCGCCGATTGGCACCGGGCGTAGAGCAGCCAAAGGTGTGAGCTTGCCCGTGCGTCCTACCTGCACAAGGATGTCTTCGATCTGCGTGACTCCGGAACGCGCAGCGTACTTGTACGCGATCGCCCATCGCGGAGCCTTGCCGGTGAAGCCAAGCTGCCGCCACTGCTGCGTGGAATCGACTTTTACGACGATTCCATCGATCTCGTAGGGAAGCTTCTCGCGCTGTGCTTCCATTTTGTTGATGAAATCGAGAATTTCATCGAGATCATTCGTCCGAATGCGGTGCGGATTAACTTTGAATCCGGCCTTCTCAAGCATGTTCAGCGACTCAAAGTGGCTTGGCAGAAAGCTGTTGCCGTCGCGCAGCAGGAAGTATGCGAAGTAATCCATACGCCGCTGGGCTACGATCTTTGGATCGAGCATGCGAATGCTTCCCGCTGCCGCATTGCGCGGATTGGCTGCCTTGGTGAGTCCCTGCTGTTCGCGCTCTTCGTTCAGCCGCTGAAATGCCTTGATCGGCATGATGACTTCGCCGCGCACTTCGAAGCGGGGAGGGATGCCTGCTGATGAGAGCTTCTTGTGATCGATGCGCAGCGGCACCGTCGGCATGGTGCGAACGTTGATCGTGACTTCCTCTCCGGTGGTTCCATCGCCGCGAGTCAGAGCGCGCGCGAGCTGACCGTCTTCATAGGAGAGCGCGAGCGACATGCCATCGAGCTTCAGCTCGCAGACGAAATCAACCTCGTTCTTGCCCGTGAGCTCATAAACGCGGCGTGCCCAATCACGAAACTCCAGCTCGTTATAAGCATTGTCGAGCGAGAGCATGGGACTGGAGTGCTGCGCCTTGATGAAGCCCTCGCGAGGCTTGCCTCCGACGCGCTGCGTAGGAGAGTCCGGCGTGATCAGCTCAGGCTGCGCAGCTTCGAGTTTCTTCAGCTGCTGCATCAGCAGATCAAATTCAGCGTCGCTGATTTCCGGATCGTCGAGCACGTAGTAGCGGTGCTCGTGATGGCGAATCTCGTCGCGCAGCGCTTCGATGTCGGTTGAGTCTTTGGTCTTGGCCTTGGCGGGCATACCTGCTTTATTTTCTCAGGTACTCCTGCGGAATCGGATTCTCCGGCGTTTCGGCCTGCCACATGATTGTCATGATCCACCAGCGCTTGCCGTCGTTGACGAGTTGAAAGCTGTTGATGCCGCGCTGAAAGGGCTGCATGTCGTCAGCATTGTGGCGCGATTCGTAGGTGCTGAAGACCTGCGCGATATTGCCGAATCGCTCAATCTTGTTCGAAACACCGCGCTCGAAAAATCCTTCTTTCTCTAGAAACGGGGCGGAGCGCTCGACGTAGTCGTCGGGAGTGAGCACGCGTGCACGAACTTCAGTTTCATTTGGACGCTTGCCCGTCGGAATCAGCCGCGCGCCTGGATAGAAGAGCGAGCGGAAGCGATCCCAGTCACGCTTTTTTCCAGCAGAACCGGAGATCACGTCATAAGTGGCGGCGAGGATTGACTCGATGGAACGAACGTCTCCTTCTTTCGCCTGAACTGTGGGAGCGTTTTGGGTGGTGGCTGCCGTAGAAGGAGCTTGACTCGTTGTCAGCGAGTTCGTTTGCGCAAGAGTTACAGAAGTTGAGAGAAATAGAACCGCGAAAATTTGTCTGTTCATAGATGTTGGAATGTGGGGAAGCGCCTCTCTTTCAAGGAATCGAGTTCACTTGGAATTCATGATCGATGCTCTAGAAGCCTGTCATTCTGAGTCCGCCCCATTGCGGACGAAGGATCTCCCGCGATGTATCAGTCTTACTTGCTGCTAACGTGGCTCCTCCACCAAGAACCCGCGTCTTATTCCGAGGGGCCTCGCGAATGCATATTCAGTCTGAAGCATTCCCGGAGATCCTTCGTTCGCCTAAAGGCGGACTCAAGACGGCAGGCTTACAATTTTTGTTCTCCTTTCACGGTTGCGCCGAAGATTGTATATGCATCCACCGGCTTTCCGGACTTTCCCTGCGTCCGACGAACATTTATCCTCTGTAGCTTCTTAATCGAGGAAAGACTCACATGTCATTGCGACGATGGATTTCTGCCTTCGTTCTGCTGTTTGCCGCTTCCGCACTGTACTCCGAGGACAATTCAGTTCCATATAAGGAATTGCGCTGGCGCTGCATTGGCCCGTTCCGCGCGGGCCGCACAGTAGCCATCGCCGGAATTCCTGACCAGCCGAATGTCTTCTTCATGGCTCCGAATAATGGAGGCGTATGGAAGACCGACGATTTTGGACGTACATGGACTCCGATCTTCGATGGCCAGCCCACCGGCTCGGTTGGCGCGATGGCGCTTGCTCCGTCCGATCCGAATGTCATCTACGTTGGCAGCGGAGAAGGATTGCGTCGGCCGGATCTTTCGACCGGGGATGGAATTTACAAATCCACCGATGGCGGGAAAACGTGGACGCATCTCGGTCTCCGTGACGGCCAACAGATAGGCTCAATTCTGGTCGACCCGCGCGATCCGAATCGCGTGTACGTCGCCGTACTCGGGCATCCATACGGTCCCAATCCGGAACGTGGCGTGTTTCGCTCGACCGACGGCGGCCAAACATTCCAGAAAATTCTCTACAAGGACGAAAACACCGGAGCCATCGATCTGGCGTTCGATCCTTCCAATCCGCAAACCATCTACGCGGATATGTGGGCCTCGCGCCGGGGACCCTGGACCGCAGGCGATTCCTACGATGCGCCGGGCAGCGGTTTGTACAAATCAAGCGACGGCGGCGATCACTGGGCGCAGCTTACAGGCGGGCTCCCAGATTGGGAACACGACAAACTGGGCCGCATCGGAATCGGCATTGCGTCAAGCAATCCGAGACGTATGTATGCGATGGTCGATTCGCCAACCAAAGGCGGTGTCTATCGCTCCGATGATGCCGGCGAAACCTGGAAGCTTGTGAACAACGAAGAGCGCGTCTGGGGACGCGGCTCTGACTTCGCGTGGGTGCGCGTTTCCCCGCGCGACGAAAACACGATCTACGTAGCTAATACCTCATCGTACAAATCCACCGATGGCGGGCAAACTTTCACGGCCTGGAAAGGGGCCCCGGGAGGAGACGACTACCACTCAATCTGGATCAATCCAAAGAATCCCGACATCATCTTTTTGGGAGTCGATCAGGGCGCGACCATCACCGTGAACGGTGGACGTACCTGGAGCTCCTGGTACAACCAGCCCACGGCGCAGTTCTACCATGTGATCACCGACGACCAGCATCCATACTGGGTCTATGGAGGCCAGCAGGAGAGCGGGTCTGCCGGCACGCTGAGTCGCGGCAACGACGGCGAGATCACCTTTCACGATTGGCACTCGGTCGGAGCCGATGAATATTCCTACGTTGCGCCCGATCCGCTCGATCCAAACATCATCTACGGCGGTCCACGCTTCAAGGTCTCGCGCTATCACCGCGACACGGGCCAGGTGGAAGACATAACTCCGTTTCTTCTCGGCGAGTACCGCACTAACCGCACGATGCCGCTGATCTTCTCGAAGAAAGATCCGCACCTGCTGCTGCTCGGATTGAACGTGATGTTCAAAACGACAAATGGCGGAAAAAGCTGGGAGAAGATATCGGACGATCTCACGCGTCCTAATCCGGGAACCCCGCCGAGCATGGGAGTTTTTGCCGCCTCAGATTCGCAGAATGGAAAGCATCGCGGAGTCATCTACAGCATTGCTCCATCGCCCTTGGATGTGAACGTCATTTGGGCAGGAACTGACGATGGCTTCATCCAGCTCACGCGCAATGGAGGCACAAGCTGGCAAAACGTTACTCCTCCGGATCTCACGCCATGGAGCAAGGTCGCGCAGCTCGATGCGGGACACTTCGACGCGCAGACCGCATATGCCGCCGTGAACCGCTTCCGCCTCGATGACCTTCGCCCGTACATCTATCGCACCCACGATGGCGGCAAGACCTGGCAGAAGATCACAAATGGACTGCCGGAGGACGCTCCGGTAAATGTAGTACGCGAAGATCCACTACGCAAAGGTCTGCTCTTTGCAGGAACAGAAACATCCGTCTGGGTTTCATTCGATGATGGCGACAACTGGCGCTCTCTGCAGTTGAACCTGCCAGCGACCTCGATACGCGATCTTGTGGTTCATGAAGACGACATCGTGGTTGGAACGCATGGCCGCTCGTTCTGGATTCTCGACGACATCATGCCGCTGCGGCAGCTCCGGGCAAACACGCTAAATGACAACTTCCTTTTCCACCCTGCAGACGTATATCGCTATCGCCGCGACACCAACACGGATACGCCGCTTCCCCCGGAAGAGCCTGCAGGCCAGAATCCGCCGGATGGAGCGATGATCGATTATTTTCTGAAATCCGATGTTCCTAATCTGAAACTCGAAATCCTGGATGGCGGCTTCCACGCGCTGCGCACGTTTCCGAACAGCGATCGTCCAGCGCCGGCTGCGAAAGAGCTGCACGTTCCCACCTACTGGGTCCGTCCTCCGCAGGAGCTGGATAAGACTATAGGGATGCATCGGTTTGTTTGGGACCTGCATTTCGCTCCGCCTGATACGCTCAGCCGCGACTATCCCATTTCGGCGGTCTATCACGACACGCCACTGGCGCCGCAAGGAATTCTGGCGCCTCCGGGCGAGTACATCGTACGGCTGACCGTCGATGGCCATGAATTCATGCAGCCGCTGGTCATCAAAGCTGATCCGCGCGTAAAGGCCACGCCGGAGGACTACGCTCAGCAATATGCGTTGGAGCAGAAGCTGATCGACGCCTTGCACCGGGATTACTCCGCGTTGCAGGAAGTTCGGAGCTTGCGCGCGCAATTAAGTACCTTGAAATCTCGAGCGCAGGGCCCAACCGGCGATTCCATTTCGAAACTTGATCAACAAGCCGGCGCGCTAGAAGGTGGCCGAGGCGGATTCGGCGCGAGCCTAAGCGGACCACAGGCGCAGAGCTTGACCCGCCTGAATGCTGCGTTGGCTCACCTCTTCGAAGTAGCTGGGCTAGCCGATGCGGCACCCACAACGCAGGCCGTCGCTGCGACGAACACAGTCCAGCAGTCGCTCACGGCGACGCTCAATCGCTGGAACGAGATCAAGAATGGAATCGCGCCGCTCAATCAACAGCTACAAGGCTCCGGATTGCCGACGATTGACTTGCATCGCCCCGCGCCTGCTCAGCCCGAGGATGACAGTGGTGGTGACGAACCGTAGTGGGAGGAAAGGTTACGGGAAAGGTATCGATTAGGGAGAGCACGACTCTACTGAATTATTCATGTCGTTCTTCCGGGTATTCACGATCATGTCATCCTGAGTCCGCCTCAGGCGGACGAAGGACCTTCCGGAATACTTCAGCCTGAAATGCACTTGCGAGGCCATTCGGTCCCATGGTGCCGAGTTGCTGGTGAAGAGCCACACTGACGGCAAGCTAAGACCGATGCATCGCGGGAGATCCTTCGCGCAAGAGATGCGTTTCGGGATGACAGAGCTTGGGTTTCATCTTTCACTCGGCAGGTGAGGAAGAATGCCTTCTCGCAGCCCTGAAAGGGCGGCATCTTCGTCCAGACCATTTCAGAATTGCACCGACGTGTCGCCCTTACAGGGCTCCTTTTTCGTGCATCCTTACCCCCCAAGGGCTTACGCCACTGGGCTGCGCTTCTTTCGGCCCGTTGGGCTTGCATGGTTCTCGTTTGCAAGTGTCAAAATCAAGAGCACATCTTCCAGCAGAGAAAATGATCGGTGTGTTGAATTGTCGAGGCTTCGCCGCGTTGCCAGGACCTTCAGTCCGCCTCTTGGGCAATGCGAGGCAGCAGGCTTAAAGGCGCCGGTACCAAAGCGCCTCGAACTTTCCTGTATGCAGCCCAGAGGAGCGATGGTTGCCCATAACGAACCGGGCCGGCAGGATTCAGCGGCTGCTCACCGATGAGCAGCTGCGCATTGAACTTGGTTCCATCGAAAAACGTGATCCTTGCCTCCACGCACACTGGGCGCGAATCTGTCTGTTTACGGGCTCCCGGACAGTTGTTCACTTCCCAGCGCAATCCCGCTGCTGGTCCGGCTGCATGTGCGATCCAATAGCCGGCCGATTGATGCGGCAGCGACGAGTCGAGCATCGACACGGGAGCGTCCTTCGCGTGGTTGACGATGTCGGCCTGCTCAGGAGACTGATTCCTGATTACCTGTTCGGTTGCGGGCTGATCGAAAAGAACGGCACCATCAGAGATGGGGAGCGGCTGTGGATCAGCAGAGGCGCTCTGCGATTCTTGAGCAGCAGCGGATTGCGACGCCGAAGATAGCTGGTATTCCTTACGCACGAAGAGTATCGCGCCAATAACTACCAGCACTCCGAGAAAGAAAAGCATCTGATCGCGCGACACAACGCCTCAATTATGTTCTTCTTTTTTGCCGGGAGAGGATTACTACTCTGACACAATTCTGCAGTGCGTTCTCCCAACTTCTCGATTACGAAGGTGCACCTTTGCAGATACCCCAGCGAGCGTGTTAGGCGACAAATATCGGTGTTAAAATCCGCGACAAGAAGCAATGAGCGTGTGATTCAGCGCATTGCGGAAGAGTGCGAGGGGGCGCGTCGGCTGCGGCGGACGGAGCCTCTGATATGGCAGGCGAATCGGAGCTGGTCATTCTTGTCGGCTTCATGGGAGCAGGCAAGACGACGGTCGGGAGAGAACTGGCAAAGGTCCTGAACTGGCCTTTTTACGATCTCGACGCGCTCATCGAGGGCCGCACCGGACGAACTGTTCCAGCGCTGTTTGCGGAACAGGGAGAAGCAGCCTACCGCAAGCTGGAAGCGCAATCGCTCCGCGAGCTGCTGCAAACGCTCGAAGACGAGCCGGCCGTCATCGCTCTGGGTGGCGGCGCCTTCGTGCAGGAAACGATCCGGCAGATTCTCCGCGACAATTCCGCCTCCGTGGTGCATCTGGACGTTGGCCTCGAAGAGGCGCTGCATCGTTGCGCTTCCGCTCCCGGCTCCCGTCCATTGCTGCAAGATCGCGATCGGGTAACGCTGCTCTACGAGGAGCGTTTGCCGTACTACCACACTGCCGATCTGGCGGTGCGGACTGACGGCAAGACGCCGCTCGAAGTGGCCCAGGAGATTGCAGCGACATGGCAGTTGAATCCCAGAGATCAGGAGGTCCAATGAAATTTCGTTTTGCCGCCATCGTCATCATCTTCGTGGCCTCATGTGCCGTCGCGGCCAAGGCCCCGAGCGGACAGGTCATCGATTCCGGCAGCTTTGGCGTTTACTTAAACGGATCTCGCGTGGCTACGGAGACGTTCAAGATCGAACAGCGTCCGGACGGCAGCACTGCCAAATCGGAACTCAGAGCTCAGGATGGAGCGACGCAGCGTTCAGAAATGGAACTGACTCCGCAGGGAAACATCATTCACTACGGCTGGGAGCAGCTTCAGCCCACAAAGGAACAAGTGACCGTTGTCCCGAAAGACGAGTTCCTGAGTGAGACGATCAACGCTGGCCCCAACCAGAAGATTTTCAACGTGCCGCACCTGATGCCGCACTCCACGCCAATTCTTGAAGACAATTTCTTTCTCCATCGCGAGATCCTGATGTGGCGATACTTAGCGGCGGGCTGTACGTCGAAACCTGAAGGTCTGCAGTGCAGTTCAGCTCCACAGCAATTTGGAGTCCTGGTTCCGGCACAGCATTTGGCCGAAAAGGTGACGATCGACTTCAAAGATCGCGAAAAAATCTCTGTAAAAGGGAAGCAGGTCGAATGCAGCGCCTTCCGTCTTCACACGGAAGAGAGCGACTGGGTCGTTTTTCTGGATGATCAGGAAAAAATGATTCGCCTCGTTGCCTCGGCTGCCGGGTTGGAAGTTGTGCGAGACTGAGGGAATCGGGCCATCGGGTGATCGGGTCATCGGATGAAGTGATGGCGGGGGGTTATCCGATAGAAGATGATTCTCAAAATGAACCATAGTCGAATCACTTGCGGTATTTCAGTGCGCTTTTTGCGTCCACGGGTTCACTTCACCCGATGGCCCGATCACCCGATCACCCGATAGTCTTATGCCCGCCGTTCTCACTCCCGTCCCGCGTCGCCGCGCCGACATACTTTTTACTTTGGCGGTAGTGGGCGGACTTTATGCAGCTTACGTGGTTCGTCATGTTCTGCTGATTATTTACGTCAGCGCGCTCTTTGCGGTGGTGCTTTCCCCCGTCATCCAGCTCATTGCGCGAATTCATATTGGGAAGTGGCGTCCAAATCACGGGATCGCGCTGCTGATTCTGATCGTCGGCCTGGCGACGCTCCTCACGTTATTTCTCATCTTCGCCCTGCCTCCGATCTTCCATGATGCTCGTTCCATGGCTTCGGAATGGCCCAAGCGTCTAATCGAGCTGACGAACAAAGCCCGTTCCGTGCCCTTCCTCGAAGGCATCGACATGACGAAGTTGGACGATTACATTGCCGCGGCATCGGGCGGCGCCTTCGGATTCTTCACTGGTCTTGCCGGCAGCATCTTCGGCCTGTTCACCGGGATCGTGCTGACCTCCTACTTCATCATTGACGGAGAGCGCGTTTTTGCCTGGTCGATCTCTCTGCTGCCCATCGACCAGCGCGAGCGGCTCTCGCGCACACTGCTCCGCGCTGAAGATCGTTTGCGGCACTGGCTGCTTGGCCAGGGAATTCTGATGATCAGCATCGGTATATGCAGTTTTGCCGCCTTTTGGACGATGCACATGCGGTATTTCTATGTCCTGGCCGCTTACGCTGCATTGGCCAATATCGTTCCCGTTGTGGGAGCGCTCAGTTCACTGGCGCTTGCCAGCCTCGTAGCATCGTTCGATTCGTGGCACAAGCTGCTTGGGGTCTTGATCTTCTACTCGATCTACTACCAGCTTGAAAACGCCTACCTCGCTCCGCGCATCATGAAGACGACTGTGGATCTTCCACCTCTGGCAGTGATCACTGCATTGATGATCGGCGGCGCCCTCGCCGGAATTCTCGGAGCACTCGTCGCGGTCCCGACGGCTGCGTTGATTGCCGTTCTGGTGGACGAATATCTTGTGCAAAAACACGGAATGGTGATTAATCCGGATCACGATTTTGAGCACACCGCCACAACTCACGAGTTCTAGAGCTGTTTCTTGCAAGATCGCCGGCTCACGAAATAGTCCTGGCTTACCGGCCGAAGGCCGCCCCTCCGTGTATCCTCTTGCTCTATGTCCAGCTACATAGGCGCGATTGATCAGGGAACCACCAGCACACGATTCATCGTCTTCGATCGTTCAGGCCGTATTGTCTGTTCGGCCCAGCGGGAGCATGAGCAGATCTATCCGCGAGCCGGATGGGTCGAGCACGATGCGGAAGAAATCTGGCGGCGCACGTTGCAGGTGATTGACGAAGCGGTTGCAGAACGCGCGCTGCGGCCCAGGGATTTCGCCGCGATCGGCATCACCAATCAGCGGGAAACAACCGTTTTGTGGGATCGCAAAACTGGCGCTCCGGTTGCGAACGCCCTGGTGTGGCAGGACACGCGGACTGAGTCGCTGCTAAAGCGATTCTCGTCCAAGGAACAATCGATCCGGCGCAAAACCGGCCTGCCGATTTCGACGTACTTCAGCAGCCTGAAACTGGTATGGCTACTCGAGAACATTCCTGGACTTCACGAGAGAGCGGAAGCAGGCGAGATCCTCTTCGGCACCATCGACAGCTTTCTCGCGTGGAGACTGACCGGCGGCAAAGAAGGAGGGCAGCACATTACCGATGTCACGAACGCCAGCAGAACTCAGCTGTTCGATCTCGAAAGCTGTTCGTGGAACGATGACCTGCTGCAAACCTTCGGCATTCCCAAACTGATACTGCCGCGCGTCTGCTCCAGCTCAGAAACGTACGGAACAGTCTGTCAGAAAACACTGGATGGCGTTCCTCTCGCCGGAATTCTGGGCGACCAGCAGGCCGCACTCGTAGGCCAAACGTGCTTTACACCGGGAGAGGCGAAGAATACGTACGGCACGGGCTGCTTCCTGTTGCTCAACACTGGCACGCAGGAAGTAACTTCGAAACACGGGCTCCTCACTACTGTCGCCTACAAACTCGGCAAAGAGCCGGTCCATTATGCGCTCGAAGGCAGCGTTGCCATCACCGGCGCTTTGGTCCAGTGGCTACGCGATAATTTGGGATTAATCAAGACCAGCGCAGAGGTTGAGACTCTGGCGCGCAACGTAAGTGATAACGGCGGCGTGTACTTTGTGCCGGCCTTTTCCGGCCTCTACGCACCATATTGGCAGGCAAATGCGCGAGGCGTGATCGCCGGTTTGACGCGCTATGCCAATAAGGGACACATTGCACGTGCCGCGCTCGAAGCGACCGCCTACCAAACTCGCGAAGTACTGGAAGCCATGGAGCAGGATTGCGGCAAGCCGGTCGGCATCGTGCGAGTCGACGGCGGTATGGTAGCCAACGATCTGCTCATGCAGTTCCAATCCGACATCCTGAATCGCGAAGTCGTCTCGCCGCACGTAAAGGAAACCACAGCCTTGGGCGCAGCGTTTGCCGCTGGATTGGCAACCGGCTTCCTGCAATCGCTCGACGAGTTAAAGGCTACGTGGAAAGTCGACCGCCGATGGAATCCCACAATGGAATCAGCTCAACGCGACCAACTGTACGCGCGCTGGAAAAAAGCCGTGACAAGGTCCATGGATTGGGAATGAAGTACGGCTCAGGCTGAACTATGCCTGCGAACGTCACGAGACGGCTATGGCCGCAGGCGAGTTGGTTTGCGATCGCTGGGATCTGTCGTTCAAAGCGGATTACAGGATTCAAGCCGACCGCTGATCCACATTCCGCCGCGAAGCCTTCTGCAAATGCTCCAGCACGGCTCGCTGGGCGCGCGTCGGGTATCGATACTTCAGGCGTGCGACTCCGATGGTGCGGCGAATGGATTGATCCGCAATCAACACAAAGTTGCAGCCGCTCGTTTCTTTGACTGCCATTTCGGGAACGACCGATACGCCCATGCCGGCAGAGACCATCGCTAGTATCGTCGCAAACTGCCCGCTCTCGAATACCACATTGGGATTCACTTGCGACTGACGACATGCCTGCAAAGCGTTCTCACGGAAGCAGTGTCCTTCTTTCAGAAGAAGAAAGGGCTCATTGCGAATCTGGTCGAGCATCACGGTGCGGCGTTTCGCCAGCGGATGCTGCTGGGGCAACACCGCAAACAGCGGTTCTTCGATGAGTTCGATCGTAATCAATTCTTCGCTTTGGACCGGCAAGGCCAACACCGCAAGATCAAGCGACCCTTCGTGGAGCCTCTCCAGAAGCGTGGGCGTGATTTCCTCAACCACGCTGACAGAAACGGTTGGATGCTGACGCGCAAAGCTGCTCAACATGCGCGGGAGCAGGTAGGGGGCGATCGTCGGGATAGCGCCGAGCACCACCTCGCCGCTCTCAGCACTGGCCATCTCGCGAATCTCAGTGCGAGCTTCGCCGATCTGACGCAGGATCGCCTGCGCTTTAGGCAGGAAGGCTTTCCCAAACTGGGTCAAGCGAGCAGATCGCGGAAGACGGTCAAAGAGCTTCGCTCCAAGCTCGTCTTCGAGCTTGTGAATCTGCTGCGAGAGCGAGGGTTGAGAGATGCGCGTCGCCTCGGCGGCGCGGGTAAAATTTCCCGATTCGGCAACAGCGCAAAAATAGCGGAGCTGATGAACTTCCATTCGTCCCTTACCAATCCGTTTTGCCTATGAAAAACATAGCAACGATATATTAGACCTATCATCGTAGCCGCTTTTAGTCTTCTTGCCTGGAGGACAAATCTATGGCAAAAGGCGGAGTCGTCAAACACGGCGACGTTAGCGCACGCGTTGGCGTGGAAGTGATTCGCGCGCGCGGAGTCGACGTCGAAAAGCTCATCAAGATGCTCATCGCCAACGCAGCGGCGGAGTTTGCGAGCACGTATTACTACTACACGATCTTGCGCATGCATCTTGCCGGCCACGAAGATTACAAAGAGATTTGTGAAGATGCACGTCTCGAAGACCGCGCCCACTGGGAGCTGATCGTGCCGCGCATCTATGAACTCGGCGGCGAACTGCCGAACGATCTGCCCGCATTTCACGATCAGGCAGGATGCGAAGCCGCAAAGCTGCCCAACCCGCCGACGGTTGTCAACATTCTTACGCTGCTGCTTGAGTCTGAGCGCTGCGCCATCCGAAGCTGGAGCGAGATCTGCGACATAACCTTCGGTAAAGATCCGCGCACGTATGACATGGCCGCCCGCATTCTGAACGAAGAGATCGAGCACGAAGCATGGTTCATCGAACTGCTCGCGCACGAGCGCGACGGCAAGTCGATTCCCTCCGGCCATTTCCGTCGCGGCGAGCCAGGCGAGGCGCCGTACAGCAAGAATCGGCGATTCTACAATCCGTAGTTGTTAACCGCAGTAACAAAAGATTGTGGACGCTGTGGACTAAGTGGACTTTGTGGACAGGCTTGTCAGCGCTTAGGGTCGACAAGGTCCACTTTGTCCACTGAGCCCACCCTTCGAGGATGAAGGTCTGTCTGCGCGATTTCATGCTTTCGCATATCTCCGGGTTGGCTGTCCCAGCGATCAATGATTCCGTTTTCCCGAAACGAAATCATTGCCGGCAATGAAGTAGCGCAAAGGCATCTCAGAGGACTTGGTGATTCCGATGCGAGTACTCTCGCCAATTCCATTAAGCCGCACACCGTCATCCACAATCTTCAAGGGAGACTCCGCGGCATAGAGTTCCTGCCCGTTCAATCGGTCTCGCGTGACGCTCAATGCTTCGCAGACTCGTCCAGGACCACTTGTGAGGAGCTTCAGGCCGGAAATCGAATGCAATCGCTCCGGCGAAACTCTGCGAGCTTTAGCCATGGCTTCGATTCCTTGCAGCGGTTCAATCGCTCGCAGGAGCACGCAGCCCGCCTGCCCCTCCGGTAAGCACGAAAAGTTCAGGCAGTAGTGCACTCCGTAGATGAAGTACACATAAGCGTGACCGGGAGGTCCAAAGAGAACTTCGTTGCGCGCAGTTTTTCCTGCGGCAGAGTGAGCGGCGAGATCGCCTTCGCCTAAGTAAACCTCGACCTCCACAATTCTTCCTGAAAGCCGCTGAGCTCCAGCACGGCTGGACAATGTACGAACGAGCACCTTGCCCAGCAGTTCTCGCGCGACCAGGCGCGGATCCCGCGCATAAAATGTCTGTGGCAGAACACTCTCTTTTGCTCGCGGCATTTACTCTTAGATTACCCGCAGCAAAGAAAGTCGCGACCTGTTCCACAATTGGGACTGCACTCACGTCGCCATTCGTCACAAGCCAACACGGTTCAGGAGGGATTATGAAGGGCAAAATAGCCTTAAACTTCGCTGCGTTTCTGGTCATCTCGTTATCGCTGAGCGCAGCAACGATTCCATCAGGCACGCACGTCACTGTGCGCACCGGCTCATCGCTGTCGTCAGGAACAGCGAAGGCGGGACACTCGTTCAGATGTTCCGTTGCACGCGATGTTGTGGTGAATGGGAGGACGCTCGCCCGCACCGGCGATCCGGCGAAATGCCGAGTGAGTTCAGCCAAATCCAGCGGCCGCTTGCACGCTCCGGGTGTCATTTCGGTACGCCTGACCGAAGTGAACGGTCAGGCCGTGACAACCGGCTCGCACACGTTCCGTGGAAAGAGCCATAAGAAAAGCAACATTACGAAGATCGGTGGAGGAGCCGCAGCCGGAGCTCTGATCGGTGGCATCGCCGGTGGTGGCAAAGGCGCGCTG
The DNA here is from genome assembly GCA_035277605.1 of Terriglobales bacterium. GTDB lineage: Bacteria > Acidobacteriota > Terriglobia > Terriglobales > Acidobacteriaceae > Gp1-AA112. The sequence continues at coordinate 15,974 of DATEKE010000031.1, forward strand.
ATCGGCACTGCGGCAGGAGGAGCTGCAGGCACCGGAGTCGCAGCAGCAACCGGGAAGGAAGAAGCCGTGATTCCTGCGGAGACGGCGATGACGTTCACCATCAGAGGCGAGTCCGCGTCGAGCCGGCGCCATCACTAGAATTTCTTGCAGAACCCTCAGGCAGGAGCGTCGCGGAATTCCGCTATGCCCTCGACTTTCGCTACGTTCCTGCTCTGTTGTCTCTCAATGCGCTACACTTGAACATTAAGCAGCGTCTCTGTCTGTTTCCTAACGCGCGCTCCGCGTCTTCCGCTGCATCCAGAATATGACAACGCACTCACAGGCCCCTGACGCTCCACGTTTAGCTGATTTCACGACCGATTTGCGAGTAGTTCCGCTGTCGCTTTTGTGCATCGTGATCGGAGTGGTCGGAGCGTACCTGGCGCTGATCCTGCTGAAGCTCATTTATCTTTTTAACAACCTCTTCTTCTTTCATCACTGGAGCTGGACGTACAAATCGCCTGCGCTGAACACCCTCGGATTGTGGGTCATTGCCGTGCCCGTAGTCGGCGGCTTGATTGTCGGCATTATGGCGCGCTACGGCTCGGAGCGCATTCGCGGTCACGGAATTCCTGAAGCGATCGAAGCGATTCTGCTGAAGGGTGCCAAAGTGGAACCGCGCGTTGCCGTTCTGAAACCTGTTTCCGCGGCCGTTGCTATCGGCTCTGGAGGGCCGTTCGGCGCCGAGGGTCCAATCATCATGACCGGCGGCGCGGTCGGATCATTGATCGCGCAGCTGTTCAAACTGACCAGCGCTGAACGCAAGACGTTGCTCGTGGCAGGCGCGGCGGCGGGCATGTCTGCTACTTTCGCTGCTCCTGTTTCCGCCGTACTACTCGCTGTTGAGTTGTTGTTGTTCGAATGGAAGCCACGAAGCCTGATTCCCGTGGCGATGGCCAGCGCTACTGCCGCCGCAGCCCGCCATTACTTGCTCGGACTCGGTCCGCTGTTTCCCATTCCGGAACATCACATCGCGATGAACTCCGCCGGCCTGGCATCCTGCATGCTGGTTGGGTTGCTGGCAGGCATCCTCGCAGCATTGCTAAGCTCCGCAATCTATCTGGTCGAGGACGGATTCAGTCACCTTCCCGTGCACTGGATGTGGTGGCCGGCGATCGGCGCGATCGTCGTGGGCATCGGCGGCATCTTTTTTCCCCAGACGCTCGGCGTGGGATATGACGTGATCGCCTCCATGCTCGACCATGACCTCCCGTTCAAATTACTGCTCGGCATTTTCTTTGTGAAAGGGATTATCTGGTCGGTCTCGCTCGGCTCCGGAACGTCGGGCGGCGTGCTCGCTCCATTGCTGATTATGGGAGGAGCGCTCGGCGGCCTGGAATCACGTTTTCTGCCGGACTACGGAATTGGGCTGTGGCCGCTCGTCAGTATGGCTGCTGTGCTGGCTGGAGCGCTCGGCGCTCCGCTTACCGCTGTTGTATTTGCCTTTGAGCTGACGCATGATCCTGGCGTTCTTCTGCCTCTCCTGATTTCTGCATTGGTGTCTTACGGCCTCGTCGTTCTCACTCTGCCGCGTTCGATTCTCACTGAGAAGTTGAGTCGCCGCGGTTACCACCTCTCACGTGAATACATCGTCGATCCGATGGAAAGTCTCGCGGTAGAAGAAGTGATGCGCACCAACATCGCAAAACTCTCGGGCCAGGCTACACCCGATCAGATCCGCGATGCGTTGCAGATCGACGAGAAAGCTGGAATCCAGCGGCTTTTCCCGGTTGAGGACGCAGATGGGAACATGCTCGGCGTGATTCCACGCTGGGACTTGGAGCAATTTGCTGCGGGCAAAAAAGGTACTGATCTCTCCTCGTTGGTCATCAGCAAACCTGTGGTTGCGTACGATGACGAGCGCCTTACTCGAATTGTTCAGCGCATGGCCAGCAGCGGATTTACGAAGCTCCCGGTCGTACGCCGAGACGATGCCGGTAAAGTGGTGGGCATCGTATCCATCTCGGATCTGCTCAAGGCGCGTCTGGCAGCGCAGGACACCGAAGAGCGCCGCGAACGGGTTTTGCAGCTCAGCGTTCCGCTGTTGTTCCGCGGCGAAGAGGAACAGGAATCCGATAATCGCAAAGCACGCTGATGTTGTTTATGCGATCATCTATTCTGCAGAGACGCATGCACCTGCGTCTCTGCGCGCCACCCTTGTCATCCCAGGCATCCTGTTCTCGTAGCTGACGGTATCTAATAGGTGCAGTTCACAATCGCCGACTCCTATTTGCGGATGAGGATTTTTCAGCGAGTTCTTCTATGTCTAGCGCTGATTGCGTGGCCGTGCCTTTTGCTCGCGCAGCAGCCGTCTCGTCGCGCGCCGATTCCCGTAACTCCGGCCCGGCA
>DATEKE010000032.1:0-5087 GCA_035277605.1 Terriglobales bacterium
GGCCGGCACGCTCAGAAGAGCAGAGACTCGGAGAAGCTGCTTAGCCGCATTTGTTTGTCATTCCGAACAGAGCCTCACGCGCAGGTTGCGTGAGGGAGGAGTGAGGAATCCCTACGATCTCCTATGAACTTCAGGTGTAGCAGTCTGTAGGGATTCCTCAGGCCGAAAAACTGGCCTTCGGAATGACAACAGAAGAACCTATGCCAGCACCGCGCCGCCATTCACGCTCACGATGCTTCCGGTCATAAACCCAGCGTGCTCGGTACAAAGGAAGAGAATCGGGGCAGCGATCTCTTCCGGCTTGCCTACACGCCCAAGCGGAATGGCTGCGAAGACGCGGTCGCGAGTTTTTGGCTCCTGCAAAGCCGCTGCGGACATGTCGGTTTCGACCCATCCCGGCGCGACGCAGTTCACATAAATCCCATCACGCGCCAATTCTGTGCTCAGACCGCGGACCATGCTGATCACCGCACCTTTGCTGGCGGCGTAATCGCAATGAAAAGCTTCGCCACGCTGACCGGCAGTCGAACTGACGAGCACGAGATGGCCGGCGACTCCACCTCTTCGTCCCTGGCGCTTCATTTGCGCGACGCCGTACTTGATCAGCCCAAAGACACTGTCGAGATTGACAGAAATCGTGCGTTGCCAGTGCTGGTTAGTCATTTGATCGACCGGCAAATCATCAGCCGGCCAGATGCCGTGATTCGCAACCAGGCAATCGAGTCGGCCGAATTTCCGGACAGCCGAATCGACCAGCAGCCTGGCGTCTTCCACCGACGACAACTCCTGTTGCACAGCAGAACAGACCTGCACCCCACACTCGGAGACAATTCGCTTCGCAGCATCTCCCGCCTGCTGATAGCTGAAGACGACCTTCGCCCCCGCAGCGCAGAAAATCTTCACCGTCGCCGCGCCGATGCCGCGCGAGCCCCCAGTGATCAGTGCAACCTTGCCGGCAAGCGACAGATGGATTCCATTCTGGGAATGAGTTGCCATCAGAGAAGGGCGATCACTTCGATCTCGACCAGGGAATCCTTCGGCAGCCGTGCGACTTCGACAGTAGAACGAGCGGGCGAGACCTTGCCATCGCCGGACAGATATCGCGCGTACACTTCGTTCATCTTTGCGAAGTCATTCATGTTTTTGAGAAAGACCGTCGATTTAACGACCTTGTCGAGACTGGTGCCGGCAGCGGCGAGCACGGCGGAAATGTTTTTCAGCACCTGCTCAGTCTGTTCGACGATGCCGCCTTGACTCATGTTGCCGCTGGGATCGAGCGCAACTTGCCCGGAAGCAAATAGAAAGCCTCCGCATTTCACGGCTTGTGAATAAGGACCAATTGCCTGCGGTGCGCTTTGCGTGCGTACCTGTTCTTTCATGCCAACAAGATTAGCATTCGGGGGCGAGCCGACTAACTCTTGCGGCGCTCCGCACCGGCTTTCGCCGTGGCAGTGCGCGGAGTGCGCCTACGCTCGCCTGTTCCATCCAGGGCAAAATCCATACTCCCGATTACGTGAAGGCGCAGGAAATTCGTCGAACCGCTGGCGGTGCGTGTTCCAGCTACGATGCCGATTACATCGCCATTGTGAACGATTCCGCGCTGCCACAGCAGACGCTCGGCGCCGCGAACCATGTCTTCGGTGGCGGGCGTGTGATCGCACTGAATTGGAGTAACTCCCCAGAGCAGGTTCGCGCGGCTGCAAACAGTGGGGACATAAGAGAAGGCATAGATATCCGTCTTGGGACGGTACTTGGAAATCAGGCGCGCGGTTGTTCCCGTTTCGGTATAGACCGAAATGGCGCGCATATCGAGTTCCTGAGCAGCATGCGCGACAGACTCGCAAATGGTTTCTGAAATCGAGAGCTTTCCGTTGGAACGCCTGCGATGTGCGGGCTCGGCCGCCATCTGAGCTTCGGTTTCGCTGACGATCTTGGCCATCATCCTCACTGCCTCGCGCGGATACTTACCGCTGGCTGTCTCGGCCGAGAGCATGACAGCGTCGCTGCCATCAAAGATCGCATTGGCAACGTCGCTGGCTTCGGCGCGCGTGGGTCGTGGATTCTCGATCATCGATTCCAGCATCTGCGTCGCCGTGATTACCGGCTTGCGCCAGGCGGCAGCGCGGCGGATGACATGCTTCTGGATGATGGGAACTTTCTCGGGCGGCATCTCCACTCCAAGATCTCCACGCGCAACCATTACCGCATCGGAGATCTCCAAAATCTCTTCTAGATGCTCAATCGCTTGCGGCTTCTCCAGCTTCGCGACTACCCACACGTCGGCTCGAGCCTGACGAATTTTCTCGCGCACTGCCTGCACATCCGCGGCAGTTCTGATGAACGAAACGGCGATGATGTCAACGCCGTGCGCAAGGCCGAACTCCAAGTCCTTTTCGTCTTTTTCCGTCAGCGACGGAACACTGACAATGGTTCCCGGCAGATTGATGCCTTTGTGCTCCCCAAGCATGCCGCCGTTGACGACGTCGCATTCCACGTCGTCGCCTTGAATGGAACGAACACGCAGCTCGATCAGTCCATCCGAGAGCAGGATGCGCGCGCCAGGCTGAACTTCGCGGCCCAGAGTCTTGAAAGTTGTCGAGAGTACGGTTGATGTGCCCGCGACGTCCCGCGGAGTAATGGTGATGCGCGAACCAGCTTTCAGAGCGACTGGCGTGCGGTATTTGAGACGTCCGGTTCGGATCTTGGGACCTTGCAGGTCCTGCAGAATGCAAATTGGTTTGTTCTCTGCCGTCGCGATCTCGCGGATGGTCGCAATCAACCGCGCCTTTTCTTCTTGGGTTCCGTGCGAGAAGTTCAGTCGGGCAACATCCATGCCGCTGCGGATCAGGTCACGGATCATGGATGCGGAGCTGCTTGAGGGGCCGAGGGTACAGACAATCTTGGCCTTGCGTTTCAATGTAGCAGGCGGTGTGACTAGGGGAGATGCAGTCATTGAGTTCAGGGATCATTTTTATCCTAAATCATTTCGGAGAGCATGGAACTCGTAGGGTCTGCGGGAGTGCGCAAGAAAATCGATTGAGAAGAGCTGCCAGCTACCAGCTGCCAGCTTCCAGCTAATGCCAAAGGCGTGGCGTGAATTTCGTCGACGCGCTGCGCGCTAACATGCGCGCAAGATTTTACGGAAGGTTTGTGTTCGCTTTTGCTGGTAGCTGGCAGCTGGTAGCTAGCAGCTGGTAGCTAGCAGCTCCCAGGCAGCACAGCAGCTCTCATGCACATCTCATGAGTTTGCGCAGGTGCTCACCTTGCCTGCCGCTCACGGGCCCTATGTCTGAACTTGCTGTTGGTCAACTTATTCTCTTCGTACTCATCATTCTTGCCTCCGCACATCTTTTTGGCAGTTTGTTCGCGCGCTTGCGGCAGCCGCGCGTGATCGGCGAGATCCTCGGCGGACTGCTGGTTGGTCCATCGCTGTTGAAGCTGCAAGCCGGCACAAACAGCGCACTCTCGCGCCCTGCGCTCGACGTTCTGTACTGGATCGGGCTGCTGATGCTCATGTTCCTCTCGGGCGCGGAGACGCAAGGGCTTTTCCGTCGTGAAGAGCGCAAGCCTGTGGCGTGGATCGGAATTGTCGGCACAGGATTGCCTTTCGTAATCGCGCTGCTGCTGAGTTTGCGCCTGAGGCTCGATTCCCTAATGGGAACGGCGCAGAATCGGTTCGCGCTGGTGCTGGTGATCGGTATTGGCACAGCCGTAACTTCGATTCCCGTAATCTCACGCATCTTCCATGATCTGAACATTCTGCACACGCGCTTCGCCAAGTTGATTCTCGGCGTTGCCGTCATGGAAGACGTGGTGCTCTGGGCGGTGCTGGCGATTGCGACTGCTCTGGCCGAATCGAAAGCCCTGCCCACGCATGTGATTGCGCAGCGCGTGGCGCTTACGCTCCTCTACTTCGCCGCCGGATTGGTGCTCTTTCCCCGACTCGCGCGAAAACTGCATCGCGCGCGCTGGAACATCTTTGCGCAGCATTCGGCCACGGCATATCTGATCCTCTTGCTATTTGCCTACGTCGCTCTTGCAGCGGCCATGAACGTCAGCCTGGTGCTCGCGGCGTTTCTTGCAGGCTTCGCCGTGTCGAATGATTCATTGCGCATGACCAAGTCTCTGGACGAGGTGAAGGGTGTCGCCTTCGGCTGTTTTATTCCTCTCTATTTCGCGTTGGTGGGATACAAGCTCGATCTCGGCAAGACCTTCAATCTCACCATGGTCGCAGGATTTCTCGTCGCTGCCTGTGTGATCAAACTTATTTCTGTGCTTGCCGGAGCTAAGCTGGCGGGATTCTCCATTCCAAGCTGCCTGAACCTGGCGATTGCCACGAATGCGCGCGGAGGGCCTGGCATCGTGCTGGCCAGCGTCGCGTATGAAGCCGGCATCATCAATGCGCCGTTCTACACAACTCTCATTCTCTTGGCCGTAATCACCTCTCAGGCGGCAGGAGCATGGCTCGAGCATGTGCTGCGTCAGGGCAAGCCGCTGTTGACCGAGAGCGCGGAAGACGATGTGGTCAAAGTAGCTCAGCCCGATGTGTTGGCGGCATAATCTCAGACGCGACGGTGTCGGACCGACGCGCGCCCTCGCGCGGGTTTTGGTTTCGGGGCCGGTACATTGGCGTGCGACCAGAAACCCGGCCGAGGGCGGCCGCAGGTCCTGATTCCCTCGCACCCCTGGAAGCTTCCAAGCTGGTAAACTTCTCTTAAGCCTCTTACGTACCCAGAAACATGCCCCATCCTCGATCGAAAGCTGACGCCATTCTTGCTGAACAGGAGCCGAATACCATGGCAATCGTCGCCCCGGTGATCGGCTGGATTGTGCCCGGAGCAGGTCATCTGATTCAGCGGCGCTGGGTGCGCGGACTGATTCTTATGGCGTGCGTTTTCGCCATGTTTGTTCTCGGCGTGCTGATGGAAGGCAAAGTCTATGGACCGAACGGCGGCGATCTGCTCGATATGCTGGGCTTCGTCGGCGATCTCGGCGCCGGCGCTCTCTATTTCGTTACCCACATGATGGACTGGGGCAAGGGAGCCATTCAGCTTGCGTCGGCCGATTACGGCACCAAGTACATCATC
>DATEKE010000033.1:0-4736 GCA_035277605.1 Terriglobales bacterium
CACCGTCGATAAGCAAGTCGGGTTCGAGCGGGTCACTGAAAATCAAATCAAGCTCAACCCGAAAGCTTCGGAGCGCCTCGACCAACTTTCACCTGACCAGCGCGCGCGCCAGATGGACATTTCGGTGAAGGTCACCAAAGCGATCTCGTATGCGTTTCCTGTACTCGTGCTGATTGTGAACATCATTATCGCTGGGGTGTTGATGGCGACGTTCAATTTCGGTCTTGGCACCGAAATCAAGTTCGGTCAGGCGCTGGCGATCGTGATGTATGCGGGATTGATAGGAATCGTCAAATCGGTACTCGCAATGGTCACATTGTTTGCGGGCAGTAATCTCGACAGCTTCAATTTCAGCAACCCGGTCGGTACCAACGCGGCTTACTACATGTCGATTACAGATACAGCTCCGTGGCTGTATCGGGCAGCCAGTTGGTTCGACGTGATTACCATCTGGCTCTTTGTGCTGATCGGCATAGGCTTCGCTGTTGTCGGCCGGAAGAAGATATCCTCCGGGATCGGCGTCATGGCAGGATGGTTTGCAGTCATGGTCCTGCTGAGTGCTGGATGGGCTGCGTTGTTCGCATAGACCAGAGGTCGACGCGGTGCCGGGTGCCGTAACCCTAGTGTTGCGTTTTGAACGTTCCACGACTATGAGGCGGCGTCTGCAGGGCTGCTCTCGCCGTTTTTCTGTTGCGTACAATGAAGCATGCTGGCGAGCGAACCTGACATCCTGCCTCCCCGTCCAGCTCGCGGCCTGACCGACGAGCAGCTCGATCATCTAGCCGGAGTGCTCGACGATCTCTTCCACATCCCAGGCACGAAGATTCGTTTCGGCCTTGACCCTATCGTGGGACTCATTCCGGGTCTGGGCGACATCATCACAGGGCTGCTCTCATTCCTGATCGTCCTTGCCGCGTGGCAGCGCGGACTGCCACGCATTGCGCTCTCGCGTATGGTGGCAAACATCGCGATCGACACTCTACTTGGCTCGATTCCGATCTTTGGCGATGTCTTCGACACGGTCTGGAAGTCGAATCGCATGAACTACAACCTGCTGGTGCGCTATCGGGGAGGCGCCAGGCAAGGACTGGTTGCAAGAGATTGGTTGTTCTTCTTAGTGCTGCTGATTGGAATCGCAGTAGTAGTCGTGTTGCCCATCGTAATCGTGGTCGGGATATTCCACTTCCTCCGGACCACAGCGTGAGATTGCGATTCAAGGGATGTCTCGAATAATGCCGCGATTTGCGCACTCCATCTGCAGCCTGATTGTCATTCGAAGGCGGGTTGCAACATCTGGAAGCGACCGCTCGCTTGCTAATGCAAGCACCTAATTACCTCCGTAATCTCACTGATTGTTCGTCCCGCGTACCATACTACGTCGCGGTATGTCGCGACGAAGAGAGAAGCGGACCTTTCTGGCGGTGCCGGTGCGTGTATCCGGCAGTGACGCGCATGGGAAGAGTTTCCGCCACGTTGTCTGCACGCTCGATCTCAGCGCCAAAGGCGCGCGCATCACCAGCCTGCAGAGCCTCACCATGAACGTCGGCCAGGAGCTAACCCTGGAGCATCAGAAAGACCGCGTGCGCTTCGAGATCGTTTGGATTGGAGAGCCGGGAAGCTCACGCCAGGGCCAGATCGGTTTGCGCACGCTCGAACCCGAAAAGAAGTTCGCCGCCATCGAAAACCAGAGCGATAGTGGGGCATACATCGACACGTGGCAGCCGAATATCGATCAGGAAAAAGGCGGTCGACGTTCGGCTCCCCGGTTTGACTGCGACCGTGGCGTCCAATACTGGACCGACCAGAGCGCCTCTCCCATTTCGGGAGCACTCGACAACATCAGCCTGGGCGGATGCTATGTCACCACGAAGTTTCCCCTTCCGCGCTATACGCGCGTGCAGTTAATCCTTCACATCTATGGAATGAAGATTCCCGCGCAGGGCGAGGTGCGCGCTTCCGACGACGGACATGGAATGGGAATCATGTTCACCACTCTGGAGAAAGAAGGTGAACTGCGGGTGAAGAAAGCGGTGCAGCGTCTGGCGCAGAGCACTCAATCCGAAGGACGGAATCGCCCGGGTTCAGCGACAGACACGCAAATCCTCGACGAAATTCGCGCGTGGTTTGATCGAAATCTCACCATGACGTGGGAAGACTTCTTCGACATTCAGGTGCGCTCAAAAGGAAGCCTGGTAAGCGCGAGTCTGGAGAAGGAAGCATGAAGATACGCATCAAATCTCTCTCAGCGGTGCTCTCGGCTATAGCCTCGGTTCTGCTCGCGCAAAGCGTCTGTGCTCAATCGCTCGGTGACATCGCCCGGCAGCAACGTGAAAAAAATAAGCAGCAGCCCACGACTACCAGCAAGGTGCTCACAAACGACGACCTGAGCGCTCCAGGTGATTCAGACGACCCTGCCTCAGACGACTCGCAAAAGACGAAGACTGCAAAGCAAAAGGCGACGGCAACCACAGATCGACCCGACAAAGATCAGCAACCATCAGCGGACAAACTTAAGGGCGCCATTCAGGATAAGAAAAAGGTGATTGCAACGATTCAGGACGAAATCACGAAACTCCAGTCAACGATCAACTATGTCCAGAATAATCGCAACATCTACACCAATGCTCCGGAGTACAACGAGGTGCAGAAGAGAAAAGAGCAGGAAGTAGATCGCTTGAAGGGAATCCTGCAGGAGCAGCAGGATGAGCTGAAGCAGCTTCAGGACACCGCGCGCCAAGCCGGATACGGCAGCGCAATCTACGATTGAAGCCTATCGAGATCGAAGGAACTCGGGACACTTCCCAGAGTACAGGCCCGATGGGCTGCGCTTCTCTCGGCCCTTTTCATTCCAGCCATTCTGCAGAAGGAACCCCGTGTAGGCAGGAGTGTCCTCTCCGGTTGCTTACAATCAGCAGAGCGGGGGAACGCATGAAACGTGTACTGGCTGACGCGGCTCTTGATCAAATTTTTCGCAGCGCACGAACTTACAGCGCCTGGCAGAACAAGCCTGTCGCCGACGAAACGCTTCATCAGCTCTTTGAGCTGATGAAGTGGGGGCCAACGAGCTCGAACTCGAATCCGGCGCGGTTCGTGTTTCTGCGCTCGGGCCAGGCGAAGGAGCGGTTACGTCCCGCGCTCGCGCCCGGCAACGTCGAGAAGACGATGTTGGCGCCGGCCACGGTCATCGTTGCTTACGATCTGCTTTTCTATGAAAAGCTGGCCAAGCTCTTTCCGCACAATACCGGCATGCGCGCGATGTTCGCAGCCAATCCTCAGCTCGTCGAGATTACTGCCAAACGCAATTCTTCATTGCAGGGAGCCTATCTGATCATCGCCGCGCGAGCCTTGGGGCTTGATTGCGGTCCGATGTCAGGATTCGATAACGCCAAAGTCGATGAAGAATTCTTTGGTACTGGTAAGGAATGCGAAGGATGCGAGCAGGAGTTTTTTCCTGCCGGGCACGTGAAGTCGAATTTTCTTTGCAATCTAGGCTACGGAGAAGATTCGAAGCTCTTTCCTCGCGCTCCGCGGCTGGAGTTCAAGGAAGCTTGCACGCTGCTCTGAAAGTGCGAGGCTGCCTAGTGGGAACTCGCCATTTAGGTGACTATTTCACCATTTCATCAAGATCGTTCTTCATCGTCCATTCTTTGACCGACATCCAACCGACTTCGGAGGAATCACGTGCCTGAACTACGAAATCTAGGCAATTCGGGAATTCAAGTAAAACCTCTGTGCCTGGGCGGAAACGTTTTTGGCTGGACTCTCGACGAAGCGGGATCTTTCAGGATTCTGGATGGTTTTTTCGCCGTTGATTTCAACTTCATTGATACCGCAGACATTTATCCAAAGTGGGTTCCCGGCAACAAAGGAGGCGAATCCGAGAGCATCATCGGAAAATGGATGAGAGCGCGCCGCAATCGAGGGAAAGTGATTCTCGCCACGAAGTGCGGCCACGAATGGGGAATGGGACCGGGAAAGACTGGGCTTTCAAAGAAGTACATTGTGGAAGCCGCCGAGGACTCACTTCGACGTTTGCAAACGGATTACATCGATCTGTATCAGGCGCACCAGGATGATGCAAAGACACCGTTGGACGAAACGCTCGAAGCGTTCGCGCATCTCATCAGGTCGGGAAAAGTGCGCGCGATTGGCGCCTCCAATTATTCAGCACAGCGGCTTCAAGAGGCGCTTCGGGTGAGCAAGACGCATAATCTTCCTCGCTACGAAACTCTGCAGCCGCATTACAACCTCTATGAACGCAATGACTATGAATCCACACTCGAGGATGTTTGTGTGCGCGAGGGGCTTGGTGCAATCCCGTACTTCTCCCTGGCCAGCGGCTTCTTAACGGGAAAATATCGCTCGAAAGCTGACGTCGCAGGAAAGGCCAGAGGCTCGCGCGTGGAGAAGTACCTGAATGAGCGCGGCTTTCGAATTCTTGATTCCCTTGATCGCATCGCGAAGGAGCGCAACTCGACTCCCGCACGTGTCGCCTTGGCCTGGCTTATTGCGCGGCCCGGCATCACGGCTCCGATTGCCAGCGCGACGAAGCTCGATCAGCTCACCGATCTGATCGAGGCGACCAAGCTCAAGCTGAACGCAGCGGAGATCGATTTGTTGAATGCGGCGAGCGCCGAAACGGCTGAACCGGTGCTCAGCAGACAAGTGTGAGTTCCCTACAACAAAACCGCCAGCGGTAGCCGGTGGGAGCAGCCGCGTGTTCTGCGACTGCGCTT